>CAXMRQ010000034.1:0-14663 GCA_964196115.1 uncultured Gammaproteobacteria bacterium | reverse complement strand
GTGAAGTTTGGAATAATGGTAAACGAAGGGCCTTATACCCATCAAGCATCAGACACAGCTTATCATTTTACGGCGGCGGCGCTAAAAAATGGACACGAAATAGTTCGTGTATTCTTTTATCACGACGGTGTTAACAACGGCTCACGCCTGAGTGTGCCTCCGCAGGATGATCGTAACATAACCACGCGCTGGTCAGCGTTGGGAGAGCAGTACGATCTCGACATGGTGCTCTGTGTAGCCGCGGCTCAGCGCCGGGGCCTGCTCGACGAAGATGAGGCCAAACGCGCTGGTAAAGACAGCAATAACATGGCTCCGGGATTTAATATTTCCGGCCTGGGTCAGCTCATTGATGCTGGCATTCAGGCAGATCGTTTGATGGTTTTTGGTGATTAGGGTCTTATGTCTGTAATTAAAAAATTTCTCTACGTCAATCGCAAAGCACCGCATGGCAGTATATATGCGCTTGAGTCGCTAGAGGTCGTGTTAATCGGTGCCGCCTTCGATCAGGACGTATCGCTCGCCTTCGTCGATGACGGTGTTTACCAGTTAATGCTTAACCAGAAAACCAACGGTATCGGGGTTAAAAATTTTTCACCGACCTATAAGGCACTGGGTGATTACGACATTAACAAGATTTATGTTGAAAAAGAATCTCTTGAACTCCGCGGGCTTAGCCAGGACAATTTGTTACCGCTAACCTACGAAGACGAAGACGATGACTGGGCCGAAAAAGATTCGATAAAAGTTGTGAGTAGTGAAGAACTCAGCGAGATTATTGATAGCCAGGACGTCATCTTCAATTTTTGATGACGGTATACTTATCAGGTTACATTTATGTCAGTTTTACA
Source organism: uncultured Gammaproteobacteria bacterium (assembly GCA_964196115.1). Lineage (GTDB taxonomy): Bacteria > Pseudomonadota > Gammaproteobacteria. Next base: position 13,815 of record CAXMRQ010000034.1, on the reverse strand, counting down.
CATTATCAATAAATCACCATTTGAAAGGAATTCACTGGACACTTGTCTGAGACTTGCTAAAAAAGGCTCGGCAATATTGTTGATCGAAGATGGGATCTATGCAGCGCAAAAAAATACCGCCGTCGCAGATAAAATAAACTCTGCTGTGGTGAAACACACAGTCTACGCACTGGAGCCTGATCTGGATGCAAGAGGTATCGACAAAAATGCAATAATAGACGGCATATCGCTAGTTGATTACGAAGGATTTGTGCAGCTTGCGACAGAATATAGTGGGGCACAATCCTGGCTTTAATTTTAGCCGGTATTGTAACAATATTTAAATTCACTTTAATAACAGAGATCAACAATGGCTATTGAATTAGACGGAAAATCTTACGAAACTGATGAAGAGGGTTACCTGATTAACCTGAGCGACTGGAATGATGGACTTGCCGCTGCAATGGCAGAGGCAGACGGCGCTGAACTCGACGAGAATCACTGGGAAGTACTCAACTTTCTGCGTGAATATTACGAAGAATATCAAATTGCCCCCGCAGTTCGCGTTTTAACCAAGGCTATAGGCAAGCGAATGGGCAAGGAAAAAGCCACTAGCAAATACCTGTACGAGCTATTTCCTTATGGCCCGGCGAAACAGGCCTGTAAATATGCAGGACTGCCTAAACCTACTGGTTGCGTATAATCCCGACAGGGAGGGGTAGCACAAAGTGTCAGTATTGACCCTTATATTCACACTTTTACTCTATGCCGCTACCGCAATAATTATCGTCGGCCTGGCGTATAAGATTTTTTTATACGCGACAACACCGACACCACTGAGAATTCCTATCACACCGGCGCCGACTACGCGTGCTGGCGTGGTTGCTCGCCTGTTTTTCGAGGCGACTTTATTCAATAGTCTTTTCAAATCGAATAAATGGATATGGTTATTCGGCTGGTTGTTTCATGCTGCGCTGCTCTTCGTGTTACTGCGCCACCTGCGTTATTTCACCGACCCGGTGTGGGGCTGGGTTAACATCATCCAGCCATACGGAAAATATGGCGCGTTCATTATGGTATTCGGCCTTGCGGGGTTATGGGCAAGACGATTCCTGGTTGATCGAGTGCGCTATATATCCTCGCCTTCAGACCATTTGATGCTAGCGTTATTGATTGGCATCGGTTTAACCGGTATCGGCATGAAGTTTGCTGCTCCCACCGACATTATAGCCGTCAAAGCGTTTATCCTCGGACTACTCTATTTTGACTGGCAACCGATGCCAGACGATTTCTTGCTGGTTACCCACATGGCGCTAATCGCTTTACTAATGATAATTTTCCCATTTAGTAAACTACTGCACGCACCGGGACTATTCTTCAGCCCGACCCGTAATCAAATCGATAATCCACGTGAAAAACGACACACCAGCAACAACGGTGTTAATTCCGCTAGCGGCGCTTCGTAGCGACCGGGAAAGGTAAATACTGTGGTCGAATTTGAAACACCTGTCCTAAAACAATATCCGATTATTCCGTTAATCCAGCCGGGCGCGATGGCGCATAGCAAACCCTATGTTGCGAAAGAAGAACTGCAGCACAAAATTGGCTTTCCGGGCGAATTAATCGATAACTGGCAAGAAGTAGCCATCAAAAAAATGGGCGAGCTGGTCAGCAAATCACGAGCTTTGCGAGTATTTCTCGATACCTGCGTGAAATGTGGCGCCTGTACTGATAAATGTCACTATTTTTTAGGCACTGCAGATCCTAAAAATATGCCTGTTGCTCGCCAGGACTTATTCCGCGATGTGTATCGACGTTATTACACGTTTGCCGGTAAGTATTTCCCCAAACTGGTTGGTGCAAAGGACATGGATAAAGCAATGCTTGACGACTGGTACAGCTATTTCCACCAATGTTCACAATGTCGGCGTTGTTCGGTTTATTGCCCCTATGGCATAGACACGGCTGAAATCTCAATGGCGGCACGCGAAATTCTCGACACTGTCGGTGTCGGTCAAAAATACTGCAATGAAATCATCGGCAAGGCCCAGACCATCGGTAATAATCTCGGGCTTCCTGAGCCCGCCCTTAAAAACACACTGGAAGGCTTAGAAGAAGACATCGAGGAGGAAACCGGCGTCAAAGTTCGCATGCCCCTCGATGAAAAAAATGCCGACATATTACTGGTTACCCCATCGGCAGACTTTTTTGCCGAACCACACGTGGATGGTTTAATCGGCTATGCCAAAGTATTTCATCAGGCAGGCCTTAGCTGGACCCTCAGCAGTCAAGCCAGTGAAGCAGCCAACTTCGGCGTGTTTATCGGCTCTTATGAGAATATGCAAAAGCTCTCGTTACGTATTCGTGATGCTGCCCTGGAGCTGGGTGTTAAGCGCATTGTATTCGGTGAATGCGGGCACGCCTGGCGTGTCGCCTATAGTTTTCTGAATACCCTGGCCGGGCCCTTCGATTTTCTCGATCAAAATTATCCGGTGCCACAACACATTTGCGAAGTCACGTACGATTTAATCCAGCGTAACATGCTAACCCTGGATAAATCGGCTAACGACGATATGGTGGTTACCTTCCACGATTCCTGCAACGTTTCCCGAGGCTCACGCATGGGCGATATCCCGGGAGGTCAATTTATTATTCCACGAGAAATTATTAAGGCGACTTGCAATCATTTTCACGACATGGCGGACGACACCATCAAGGAGGCAACATTTTGCTGCGGCGGTGGCGGCGGGCTATTGACCGATGATTTGATTGAACTGCGAGTCAAAGGCTCACTACCGCGTATGGAAGCATTAAAACAGGTGGTAGATGACCATGGCGTCACCCACATGGCGGCAATATGCGCGATTTGTAAAAGTCAATTTAGCAAAGTAATGCCCTACTACGGATTTGAAATGGATCAGGTGATCAGCCTGCACCAGTTAGTCAGCAACGCGATTGTGCTAGACAACAGTGAATAAAGACAATAGGTGAACAATATGGCAGCATCAAAAGACGAAATAAACCAGAAACTAACCTTTAGATTATACGAAGACGGCGATCATCAATGGCGCTCGCAGGGTGAAAATATATTTCAGGAAGATACTTCGCATAAATGCCCGACTTACGTACACCGTACCCCACCCTGTCAGGGTAGCTGCCCGTCGGGCGAAGATATTCGCGGCTGGCTGGATATAGTTCGCGGTATCGAGAAGCCACCCGAGGGCGTCAGCATGCAGGAATACGCATTTCAACGTTCTACCGATGCCAACCCCTTCCCTTCGATGATGGGTCGCGTATGCCCTGCCCCCTGCGAACAGGGTTGCAATCGAAATCAGGTTGAAGAATTTGTCGGCATCAACTCGGTCGAGCAATATATTGGTGATACGGCCAAAACTGAATCATATGTGTTTGCCAAAGCACAATCGGTAGGTAATAAAAAAGTCGCTATCGTCGGCGGTGGTCCAGCCGGCCTGGCTGCGGCCTATCAATTACGCAGGAAAGGTATCACCAGCACTATATTTGACGAACACGATGAATTAGGCGGCATGTTCCGCTACGGCATTCCCGGTTACCGCACACCACGAGAATTTCTCGATCATGAAATTAAACGTATCATAGATATGGGCGACATCGAAACCCGAATGAATACTCGAATTGGTCGCGATGTGTCAATCGAGCAACTTGAATCCGATTACGATGCTGTGTTATGGGCTATCGGCTGTCAGTCGGGTCGTGCGCTTCCACTGAAATATGGTGAAGCACCAAACTGTATTTCCGGAGTCGCTTTTCTCGAAGCGTTTAACAAGGGCGACCTTAAGGTAACTGCCGATCGTGTCATCTGTGTTGGCGGTGGAGATACATCCATCGACGTCGTATCAGTCGCACGACGCCTGGGCAAAATAGATTCATTGCCTAAAGATCAGCTCACCGAATATGTGGTTGGCGGATTCACTGCGCACGATTCAGCTTTCGCCGCAGCTCGCGAGGGCGCGGAGGTAACCCTGACATCGTTATTCGAAAAGTCGCAGATGACGGCTGCCGAACATGAGGTTCACGATGCGCTTAAAGAGGGCGTAACCATTCATGACGGCGTCATGCCAGTCGAAATCATCGTCAACGCTGATGGACGGGCAACCGCATTAAAACTGGCCAAATGTACCATCGATGACGGCAAGCCGGTGGTTATCGAAGGTAGTGAGTTTACCGTCGAATGCGACCTCATTGTCTCCGCAATTGGTCAGGGTGGCGACCTTGTTGGCATCGAAGAGCTCGGCAACGACCGGGGACTGATGGACGCAGATAAATTTTACCAGCATACAAACCGTCCAGGCCATTTTGTTGCTGGCGACATTATTCGTCCCCACCTGCTCACCACTGCCATAGGTCACGCTTCAATCGCGGCCGATAGCATCGAAAAGTACCTCGATGGTAACGATTTTGACAAACGCCCCAAGGTAGACGTGCATCGCTTCAATCTACTGGATAAGCTCAAGGAAACCAACCTCTCTCCCGGTGAATACAATCACCAGGGTAACTGGGGCACCGACGAAGCCGACTACGCAGTGCATAACTACGAAGACCGGTCCGCACAGGAAATTATCTCATCGGATCGATTATATCTCGGTCATTTTAACTACGAAGAGCGCAATCTGCGTGAATCGCACGGGCCGGATGCGGAAGAAGTGCTCGGGCACTTCGAAGAACGTTCGAACTGCCTCACCGAGGAGCAGGCCATTAAAGAGGCAGGGCGTTGCATGAGTTGCGGCATGTGTTTCGAATGCGACATGTGCGTCATTTATTGCCCGCAAGACGCGGTTTATCGGGTGAAAAAGGATGAAAAAACCATGGGCCGCTACGTTGCCACCGACTATGACAAATGTATCGGTTGCCATATTTGTGCCGATGTTTGTCCGACCGGCTATATCGATATGGCGCTCGGCGACCACTAAACGAGAATAGATCGAGCATGCAACATTCTGCTAAATTAATCAGTATCGGCAAGCTCTTTTTGCTAGCCTTGTTTATCGGGTTTTCGCCAGCCACGATTGCGACCGAGACAGAATCTTCGAGCCTGGGGAATGTCGTAACCCCGCAACCGGTAATGCCGACAAACGCCGAGCAATGTGTTGAGCCAACCGAAGTCATGCGCAGAGAGCACATGAATTATTTATTCGATCAGCGCGATAAAACCGTAATCAGTGGCATTAGAACAAAAAAATACAGCCTAACCGGTTGTATCGACTGTCACGCACAGCCCGCCGCTGATGGAAAGATCGTGCGTGCTGAAGAACCCGAATACTTCTGTACCGCCTGCCATCTATATGCAGCGGTAAAAATTGATTGCTTCGAATGCCATTCAGACAAGCCCTCTGCTGCTGCTCAACAGATTAGCCAGAGTTTAAATAATCTGAACCTGGCAGGGATCTACTCCGGCCGGGCAGCGTCTCCAGCTGCTAGCGCTATACAGCAACCATTAACACCGCAGGTTGATATAAATGGCAACTGAATACGACACAGCTGCTAAAACTGATTCTGAATCACGCCGCAGTTTTCTAAAAAGCAGCGCAGCGCTTGCCTCGATATTTGTCGCGCCCGGCGTGATGCTTTACCAGACCTCGCAGGCTAAATCAGTCGATCAGGCGGTCGATAATAGCGTTCGATGGGGCATGTTAATTGATACAAATGCGATGACCGAGTCTGATGTTGACGCCTGTGTAAGTGCCTGCCAACGCGAGCATGGCTGGAAAGATACCGGCAATCCAGAAACCGATGCGCAATGGATTCGAAAAGTTAACTTGCTTGACCGCGAAACCGGCCATAAAAATTCACTACCAATGATGTGTCAACACTGCGAAGACCCGCCTTGTGTCGATGTCTGCCCTACCGGCGCGTCATTCAAGCGCGCCGATGGCATTGTGCTGGTCAACAAGCATACCTGTATCGGTTGTCGTTATTGCATGATGGCCTGCCCTTATAAAGCACGATCATTCATTCACGAAAATCTAAAAGACCAATTGCCGGTTGCGCCGCGAGGCAAGGGAACTGTTGAGTCCTGCACGCTCTGCGTTCATCGTATCGACCGTGATGGCGCAAACGCGGTACCTGCCTGTGCGGAGGCAGTAAACAGCGCGGGTCGTAAGCCAATTATATTCGGTGATATGAATGACCCGAATAGCGAAATTTCAATGCGGCTGGCAAAACTCGGGGCTAAAAAACTGCGTGCGGATCTGGGTTTAAACCCCGGAATTCGCTACCAGGGATTGTAATCATGTCTTCATTTATGCGTTACTCAGAATTAAAGGTGAATTCCTCGCGCTACTGGCTAGTCCTCGGTGTTCTCGCAGTTTTAGTGCTTGCTGGGTTATCGGCAGCGCATTACATGGAATCTGAAGGTCATCATGTCACCGGCATGAATAATCAGATTGTCTGGGGTCTGCCGCATGTTTTTGCCATATTTTTAATTATCGCTGCATCTGGTGCGCTCAATATTGCCTCGATTTCATCAGTATTCGGCAATGCACATTACAAACCTCTGGGCAGGCTCTCGGCAATTTTGTCGCTCGCCTTACTTATCGGCGGTTTACTAGTCCTGCTACTCGATCTCGGCAGAGCTGATCGCCTGATCGTAGCTATCACCTATTACAACTTTAAATCAATTTTCGCCTGGAACATCATTCTCTACTCGGGCTTTGTCGTCGTGGTTGCCGTTTATCTGTGGATGATGATGGAACGACGCATGCAAGCCTACAGCAAACCAGCCGGTCTTGTCGCGATGATCTGGCGCTTGATACTAACCACCGGCACCGGTTCAATATTCGGATTTCTGATCGCCAGAGAATCCTACGACTCGGCTATACTGGCACCGATGTTTATTATCATGTCGTTTTCGTTTGGCCTGGCCATTTTCATCCTGCTGATAATGGCGAGCTTTAAACTCGACAACCGTATACTGGCCGATTGCCACCTGAATCGCATGCGTAAATTACTCGGGTTATTTACCGCCGCGATTTTCTATTTCGTACTGGTGTTTCACCTGACCAAACTGTATGGCTCACAATATCACGGCGTCGAGCATTTCCTGCTTGTCGACGGTGGAATTTATACGACCCTGTTCTGGCTGGTGCAAATCGTGGCCGGTAACCTGCTACCTTTACTACTGATATATCTACCGGCATTCAATCAATCTAAAAAGGCACTGATACTGGCCTGTTGCCTGGTAATAGTCGGTGCCTTCGCCCAGCTTTATGTGATTATCATCGGTGGTCAGGCTTATCCGCTCAATATTTTCCCCGGATACGAAGTCAACAGCAGTTTCTATGACGGCGCCATCGGTAGTTATACACCGAGTATCTGGGAATTAATGTTAGGCCTGGGTGGTTTCGCCGCTTCGATTTTGATCGTATTCCTGATCATGCGTATATTGCCCGTAGTGCCTGAAAAGTTACCTGAATTACTGCCCGATAATCAGGCATTCTGAGACCATTACAGGAATAGCAATGGCCTCTTTGTTTATCTCAGCCGCGCATAAGTCATCCGGCAAGACCACCGTCTCAATCGGGTTGTGTGCCGCCCTGGCAAAACGAGGGCTTACAGTCCAGCCTTTTAAGAAAGGCCCTGACTACATTGATCCAATCTGGCTCGGTATGGCTGCCGGTAAGCCATGTTATAACCTTGATTTTTTTACTGCGGGTAAACAGGAAACGCTTGAAGACTTCGCTCGACGCAGTCAATCTGCCGATATTTCTATCATCGAAGGCAACAAAGGACTGCACGACGGACTCGACCTCGACGGTAGCAATAGTAACGCCGCGTTGGCAAAATCCCTGCATACACCGGTTATTCTGGTAGTCGATGCACGCGGCACGATGCGTGGCATTGCGCCGTTGTTGATTGGTTATCAAGTGTTTGACAAAGACGTCAATATTGCAGGTGTTATCGCCAATATGACCGGCGGCAGCCGACACGAATCGAAATTACGCACTGCCGTGGAACATTATACCGACATCCCCTTTCTCGGTGCATTGGGCAGGGATAGTTCAATATCTCTCGATGAACAGCATCTAGGCCTGATTCCAGGCTACGAAGACCAGGATTCCGATAGCAAAATTAGTCAAATCGCCGATGCGGTAAGCAACCACATTAATATTGATCAGCTCGTTCAAATTGCTGGAACAGCCACTGCGGAGCAGATGCTATTCTCCAGGCCTGTAAAAGCGGCAAACTATAACGGAATAACCATTGGTATCGCACAAGACCCGGCATTCGGATTTTATTACCCGGGTGATCTCGATGCTATGCGTGCAACAGGTGCCGAAATTGTCTCGATCAACACCTTTAACGATAGCGCATTACCAGCCATCGACGGCCTTTTAATTGGCGGTGGATTCCCCGAGCGCCATGCCGCGCAGTTACAGGCCAATACTAAACTGCGCGAATCCATAAAAACCGCAATCGACAATGGTTTACCGACTTACGCCGAATGCGGTGGCCTGATGTATCTTTCAACAAAACTGCACTGGCAGGATAAAACATTCGATATGGTCGGCGCTATTGCCGCTGACACCCACATGCACGAAAAGTCATGCGGACGCGGTTACGTCAAGCTAGAAGAAAATATTGAAACCTCCCCCTGGGGAATGATTGGCGCCTCAAACACTGTCATTCACGCCCACGAGTTTCATTATTCATCTATTGATGACCTGCCTGAAAATTCCGAGTATGCCTATACAGTCAAACGCGGCACAGGAATCGATCAACAAAACGACGGTCTGATTTATAAAAATTTGCTGGCTTCCTATAGCCACCTGCGTAATACCCGATCTACCCCCTGGGTCGAACGTTTTTTGTCGTTTGTGAGTAAGAATAAAGCAGATATTAAATGCGCCAAAGCAAGGCTTGCACAATCTAATTAAGGACGCAACATGATCAAGCTCACCACCGCCGCGGCAAAACAAATCCTGCTTTCTGCCGAACAGGGCAATACTCAGACTATACCTTTGCGAATCGCTATCAAAGAGCAGGACGACGGCAGCTTTCACTACGCGATGGGCTTCGACGAGCAGCGACTACCTGGTGACGTATTCGTCAATATTGAAAAAATCAGCATGGTGGTATCAGACAAAAGTAAAGATCTGGCCGAGGGTATGACAATCGATTACGTCGAACTGGAACCCGGCAAGCTTGAATTTATTTTCCTCAATCCAAATGACCCGACCTACAAAGCGCCACGACAAAAATAATTCTTCTCAAATAAATTCTAGCCTGTATATTGATTTCTGGTGAGGTTAGGTTCTAGTTATATACTCAGTTTATACTCAGCCACCTGCTGCGATCTAAATTTATGCGAGAATTCGTTCACAAACATGGTGATGACGCTCCCGGCTTTTTCAATGCCTGGTTTACCCGGCTCGATAATCGAAACAGAGGGTTGATCAATAGTTGTCGGTTTAAAACATTTTCACTGCTGATTTTTTTGCTGACACTGTTACTACTAATAACTTTAATTTCGTTTTCCAGCACCCCGGAAGACTCATTAAACAGCCTGTCCAGGTATTTACCCTGGTTATCGACAGCCGCCGTAATACTGCTAATTACGCTCACCTACACAGTGTGGAAATCACTACTCGATCCATTACTGAGATTGTGCAAATGGGCCGATTTAATGCGCGGGGTTCACCTTAACGCTACCGTAGAGATTAACCCCAGCAGCGACTTTTATGAGCTTGCCAACGATATCAATATGCTTGGCAGAATGATCAAACAACTGTCTCGGGAAACCGAAGTTCAGCTACAGAAACATACAGACTACATTTCCCGGGAGTCCCGGTCTTTGGCTATTCTGTACGAGGTTGCTTCCAGCATTAACGTATCCCGAAGTATTAATGAATTATTTCAAAGATCACTGGCTTCTCTGTGCCAGAATTTGCATGCCCGCGTCGGTGTAATTCGTCAAATTATGGATAGTAATAAGCTTCAAGTTGCAGCTACTTTTGGGGACATTAATAAACCGTTTATCGATAATGTGAATAACCTGCTGCCTTTTCGCGCCAGCTCGGCGCAGAGTTTTTATTCACCCGAAAAGCTTTCGTCCTTCATTATTCTTGACCCGGATAAAGCCGCTGAGGACGATACATTTCAGGTGATTTCTGTATCCATGCTTTATCGAGATAAACCTTCTGGAGTGATCAATTTGTTTTTTTCTCAGTCACTGAATACCGATCTTGACAGCTATAAAGCGCTATTGCTTAGTATTGGTCAGCACCTCGGAACTGCTGTAGAAAAATTTCGCCTGGACGAGGACGAAAGCCAGTTATTGGTTATGCAGGAGCGCACACGCCTGTCCCACGAACTGCATGATTCATTAGCCCAGACTATGGCCAGCCTACGGATCCAGGTACGAATTCTTGACGAAATTTTTCACTCTAGCGACGAACCCGCCATTTGGGATCAATTGGATCGTGTCGAATATACCATCGAACAGGCCAACAATCAGTTGCGAGAATTGATCGCGCATTTTCGCATTCCGATGAACAAACATGGGCTTATTTCCTCGATTCAGGAATCAATTCAGCAAATACGCGATGAGGCAGGCATTCAGATATATTTGCAAAATGAATGGACCACGCAGGAACTGCCAGCAAACATCGAGTTACAGGTGTTAAGAATCGTGCAGGAATGCCTGGTAAATATTCGCAAACACAGTCAGGCCCGCAGTGTCAGGGTACTGCTACGGGCTTTCAGGGCTGGTGGCGAGCATCACGTACTGATAGAGGACGATGGCATCGGATTTAATGAATCCGAAATTAAACCTGTTGGCGGTGAGCATCTTGGTTTGAGTATTCTGCGCGATCGGGCCGAGCAGATTAATGGCGAAATTAGTATTGATAGTGAACCTGGTGATGGCACACGTGTCACCCTTCAGTTTGTTTATCCTGAACCACAGACAGCATTAAACCAGGGCACCTCTGGCTAATTTATTATGGCTCGACGAATTTCAGTTTCCCGTGCTGCGCGACTAGTTGGCGTGAAGCGCGGCACTTTGCAACAAAAAATCAGGCGTGGTGAACTGAAAACATTTGAAGGCGAATTACTCCTGTCGGATCTGTTGCATGTCTACCCGAGCACGACGATCGAAGATACCAGCATGCTCGATCGTGTTGAACAAATCATGGAACAGGCAACTTTTATTATTGGCGAACCCAACGCCCGCAGGCGGGATAACGCAGCACTTGCGACCAGAGTGTTAGCGATTAGCCAGGATCTTGCCGGGCAAAAGCGGCTATTGCAGCGTTACGAAAAATTTGTTGCTACTCTGAAATCTAAATATATTAACCTGAATGATACTGGTTTATCACAGCCGCAGAAAAATTCGGCTTTGCTTTCTTTTTATCAGTGGTGTAAAGATGCTACCGATGAATTGGAAAATACCCAAGTACAGAGTAGCGAGTCCTTAACCAATGAAACTTTCTTACGTATCATGACTGCCCAGGTCACCGTTTTGCCCAGCGGACACGAATTTTTTATCGAAGGCGCAGACACCATACTCGAGGCTGGTTTACGTGGTGGCCTGGCGCTCAATTATGGTTGCAGTAACGGCAACTGCGGGCTTTGCAAAACTCGAATAGCATCGGGCGAAGTGAAAAAGATGAAACAACATGATTACGTATTGACCGAGGTCGAAAAAAGCCTCGGTTATATATTGTCCTGCTGCAATACCGCAGTGACCGACGTTGTACTGGAAGCAGACGAAGCAGAAGGCGTTTTTGATATTCCCGAGCAACAAATCCCAGTTCGAATCAGGAAAATTGACCATCCCAACGACGAAGTCATGATTATCAGTGCAAAAACACCACGCACTAATCGACTACGATTTCTCGCCGGCCAACAGGCAAAGTTATCCATCGATGGAATCGGTTCAAATAGCTACTCAATAGCCAGTTGCCCCTGTGATGATATGAATTTACAGTTTCATATACCGAATAAATCCAGCGATGCTATCGCCAGCCATCTTAACAACGACGCCAAAGTAAACGACACAATTACTCTTCTCGGACCCAGTGGTTCTTTCACGTTAAATGAAAATTCGCCCAACTCGCTTATTTTCATAGCGCAAGATGACGGATTTTCACCAATTAAAGGGCTTATCGAGCACGCAATGGCGCTTGATTCCGCTGAAGATATCTATTTATACTGGATTGCCCGGAATAATGGTGGACACTATTTACATAACTTATGTCGTTCCTGGAACGATGCCCTCGATAATTTTCATTACAGGCAAATAATTGACGATGGTAGCGCCGACTCGTTGGACAGGTTATTCTCGAATTTACAGGCAGACCACGAAGAGATGCAATTACTGGATTATTATTTCTGTACCGAGCTGGATTTAAGTAACCGCATCGAATCCTTCCTGGCGCAAAACCGGGTTCCAGATAAGCAGCTGAAGACTGTTACGCAGTCATTCATTACCACAGGGACCAACGCATGAATTTAAAAATATTACTAATCGACGACCACCAACTATTCCGTGAGGGTTTGCAAAGCCTGTTGCAAAGGAGAAATATAGACGTAGTCGCGGCAGTCGGTGACGGCAATGAAGGCATAAAAATAGCTCGCGAATTAAATCCCGATATTATTTTGCTCGACATGAGAATGCCCATTATCGACGGTATCAGTGTATTAATTCAGTTGAAAAATCGCGAACTGAAAATGCCGATAGTAATACTGACAACCAGCACCAATGAACAGGACTTGCTTGAGGCTCTGAAAAACGGTGCGAGCGGCTATCTGCTGAAGGATATGGAACCCGATGCACTGGTTACGGCGCTGCGAGATATCAACGCAGGGAAAACCGTAGTAGCGCCCCACCTGACATCGGTGCTGGTTCGCTTTATTCAGGGTGATACCAACGCGACCGAAGAACTGGGACCGTTTAGTGAGTTAACCCCACGAGAGAGTGAAATTTTAAAACTGATAGCCGATGGTCAGGGCAACAAGTTGATCGCGCGTAATTTAGGGATTTCGGATGGCACCGTCAAACTACACGTAAAAGCGGTGTTACGAAAACTCGAAGTTCATTCACGGGTCGAAGCGGCAGTGATGTATATCGAACATTATTACCAGTCCAAGGAGCAATCGCAGACCGAATAGGTAAAAAACCAGTAAAAGAACGCCTCTCGCTGAGACGCAGAGCACGCAGAGGGAAAAGCAGGAAACGGTTTTGTTGAATTATTCTAGTATCCCTCTGCGTGCTCTGCGCCTCAGCGAGAAACTATGTTTTGCTAGAGGCCCCCGCTAATGTCCCGACAAGGACTTATTAACTGAGGCTTCCTAACTCGGAAATTTCATAAATCATGAGCAATCTCACTTGCCTATTGATTCCACAAGAAATATATCCTCAGTCGCTCGGAATCATTGATACGAGGCTTCTTCGGAGATTTCCCCGTGAAATCAATATACTGCGCGATCTTAGCGCAGATTTATGAAATTTCCGGGCTAAATCACCCTGGTCAGGCCAAACCCGGATTGCCGCTCATATTTTTGATCTTCGGCGTATTTATTTTTTTAATTGTCGCTACTGGCTGGCTTCGTAAATACTCGGCAACCACATCCCAGATAGGCGCACCGGGCGACTGCGATCCAACGGTGGCCCAACCGGCTACCTTATAATTTTTACCGGCCTCGATTGGTGTTCCATTATCCAGTTGCATCGAGGAAATACGCTCACCTATTCCGGCCAACGGATCGACTACATAGTCCAGACCGCCCAGGCGCACCATATCACCACCCTGTTGATAGTAGGGATCGGTATTAAAAAGGTTGTCGGCGACATCCTCC
>CAXMRQ010000033.1:0-6381 GCA_964196115.1 uncultured Gammaproteobacteria bacterium | reverse complement strand
TTGATTTAACCTTAGAGTCAACTATGTGGATCAATATCAACCAGCAGGAATTGCAACAGGTATTGGTCAATTTGATTAGCAATGCGATTCATGCCTTACCCGACACGAATGGTCTGATCAGTATAAAAACCAGTGACTTGCAAAATAAAGGCGTAAAAATCGTTATCCGCGATAATGGTCATGGCATGAATGAAAATATCGTCAGCAAGGCGTTCAATCCCTTCTATACCACAAAGGGTCAAGGAGAGGGAACAGGACTCGGTTTATCGATTAGTTATGGATTAGTACGGCGCTATGGCGGCAATATCGAAGTGTCTTCAACACTGGATGTCGGCACCGAATTTGTTGTATCGCTGTATTGCGACCCGGTGATGATCGAAGACGAAGAAATGATCCAGGAACAGCTAGCGGAAATAGAAGCGACTGCTATTGAGGCTTAGTGAATTTATAATACTTTTGATACGTGTTCTTATATTCTTCGAGATTTTCGTTTAACATTTCTTTATATTGGGATACGAAGAATTGCCGGGCTTTATCCTGATCCCTTTCGTAATCTTCCAGGTTTTCAGCATGCTGTGACACGACGTAGGCATTAAACCGTGAGGCGGCGTATAAAAGTGCCATACCGACATTTTCGGGACTATTTTGATCAGCCAGCTCATTCGCCTGATCGATAAAAAAATCAATCATTTCACGATAACGTGCATCTAGCTCCTCGTCACTAATTGCTTCGTCTGCCATGGCGTTTACTGTAGTTTTATCTGACCATCGACAACTACTTCGCTGTCCTGATGGTCGACACGCAATGTGACTGATACATTAACAAGGCTGTCATCATTCAATTTGCCTTCTTCAAACGCTGCACGTATTGTTTTTTCGATTTCACGCTGCGAGGTGATACCGACTTTTTTGAGGAACTTTCGAATCGACAGGTTTAACTCATCTTCGTCCATTATTAATTCTCGTTAGGTTATCTTAATGGATAGATTATATGATAAAAAGCGCTTCAAGTGGCACAGTGCAATCGAAAGTTTTATTGTGCTTTAGCGACCAGATGGTCAGCGATCAGCTCGGTTATACCAACCATTTCGATATCCATTTCGTTTTCTTCGAGACCCTCCTCCATCACCATACGGCAATTCGAACAGGCAGTGACTATGGTGTCGACATTCAATTCATCGATTTGTGCCTTTTTTCGATTAAACGCGGTGAGTTTTAGTTTATCTGCTCGTTCATTGCTACTGACACCACCGCCACCGCCACAACACCAGTTCATTGCACCATGCTCGGTCATCTCGACAAAGTTCTCAGCCAGGGGGGTCAGCAAATTACGCGGTTGCGCCTCTACACCACCACGACGAACTATCGAACAGGGGTCATGAAAGGTTAAACGTTCGCTTTCTTTACCCGTCGTTTTTATCCGCCCCTGGCGCTGTAATTCATCGAGTAGCTCAAGAATATGAACAACCTTAAAGGGATAAGCTTTGCCAATAAAATTAGGCCCTTCCCAGCGAATAGCAGTATAGGCATGTCCACACTCAGGGCTGATGACGTTTTTCACTTTAAGTTTTTCGGCGCCAGCCACCACTCGCTCTACAAGTTGTGCAGCAATCGTCTTATTACCAATTTGTAAACCTGCATTAGTCGCTTCGAATGCTTCGGAACACAGGGTCCAGCTGACTCCCGCATGATCGAAGATTCGTGCCAGAGCGCCGATATACTCTGGATAAAGCATTATTTCCATCGACGATAGAAGCGCCATGTAATCGGCGCCCTCTACATCGACAGGAATTTTCAGTCCAGATTCTTTTTCTACGTGTTTAATCTGCGCCTCCAGAGCAGGCAGCTTAACCCCCATCGGGCTACCGATCTCGACAGCACGTTGAGCTGCCCCTACAAGGCCCGGAGGCGAATATTCGGCAGCAGCCAGGGCCTGCTTCACTTTAAAAATCATGCCGGAAATATCGACTCCCACAGGGCAAACCATGCTGCAACGACCGCACATGGAGCAACCGTCATAGACCAGCTCTTCCCAGTCGGTGAGGTCTGCTTCGGTAAACGGTGTGGCGAAGCCCAATTTAGTCGTAAGCTTACCCCAAAACGTGTATTCCGCCTGCCATACCTTGCGTAGGGGTTCCGTCTTATAGATGGGTGTATAGCGCGGGTCTTTGGTTTCGGTATAAAACAGGCAGGATTCGGCACACACACCGCAATGCACGCAGCTCGAGAAAAACGATTTAACTTTATAATCGACCTCAGATCGCAATATACTCAGGCCTTTCTCTAATCTTTCACTCATCTATTATAATCTCCTGGATTCCTAAGAACTGACACCACGGCGAGCAAACCATGCGCCCGTGAATAGCCTGCTAGAAATAAACGTAAACGTATGCATCAAACAACTGAAAGGGAAATAGATCAACAGTAGTTCAACACTAAAACGATGTAATAAACGCAGTGCAGTAAATCCTTCGAGCAAGGCCAGACAACCAGTCAACATCACAATAAACGTTAATATCGCTGCAATATGATCATCGGGCGTCGATATTAAACGACTCACTAAATTCGTCATTCGGCGCAACCAGAGTATCAGTAACCCCAGGAAAGCAAACTGAGAGGCTACGATAAATGCCCAGTGCGGCATCGGAGTCCAGCCAAACCCGAAAAAGTTTTCCTCAAGAAACGAAACATGCGGCGCCGCAAAAATTAACAAGGCAAACAATCCCAGGTGAAACATATAACCCGCGACAATTTGCACGCCAATCTGCGGCGCCATGTGCCTGTCTGGGATAAATCGACCAAACACCGTCTTAATTGCACCGGGAACTGCCGATCCTCGCGGCACCGATAAATCTTTTTTGCGCTTGCCGAGAACTAAACCGGCCAATTGCCAGACAACACCGACAGTAAACACAGCGAGTGAAATATACCAAAGTGGCCCATCAATAATGTATTCGATCATTTACTTTGCTCCATAGCCGCCGATGTTAAATCACCATTTGTCTTACCCTGTAACCTGGCGTAGTTTTCTGCCGAAATAATCAGATCATTTTCATGACATTCTTTAGCCCAGCGGTCGTGATGGGCTTCGACCCAGTTAATATCGACATATCCGGTTTTCATGGCTTCAAGGGAGCCTTCCGAACCCACCGAACCCAGATACATATGCCCCAGGGACACTGCTATCAGGATAACGGCAGCGCCCACATGGATAATATGAGATAGCTCCATAATGATCCTGCCCTGCCCAAAATTGGGCGAGACCAGAATGAGCCCGCTCCCCGAAATAACCAGGCCAACCAAAATAACCATCCAATACCAGGTTTTTTCGCCCATATTGAAAAAGCCACCGGTCACATGTGATTTGCCAATCAATCCCCCGCCTCTTAATAACCAGGTTAAGTCTCCTTTTTCATAGATATTTCTTTTTGCAAAACTGAATAACATCATTAGTAATGAGACGATGAAGATGGGGCCAAATAAATTATGGCCTTCCTTGCTGGCAGAAGCTAAAAGCGAGAAAATTTGCTGCCCCAGAATTGGGATCAGGAAGGTTCGACCCAACAATAATATCAGCCCGGTAATAGCCAGGAATAAAAATACCAGCGCCAGGGTCCAATGCACTATCTTTTCGTAATCGGTAAACCGACGCACCATGCGCCCCGACAGGCCGCCCTCGATACCAACCTTTCCGCGAATCAAATAAAACAGCAGAAGCACCAGGGCAATAGCTACCAAAGACATAGCACCGTAAAAGACCAGAGTTGTGATGCGAAACCTGGCCCATTTGTCACCCTGTGAATTAATCAAAATACCAGTATCGACACCTTTAATCTGACTAATACCAGTTAACGGGTCATCTTTTTGTCGTATATTTCGCCACAATTCAGTACCGGGGTTTATCATCAATACCCCTTCATATTTATCATGCTCGGTCGCGAAAGAGACCTGTGGCAATAATAAATACAAGGATATTATTAAAATTGAAACAACCCTGGCGGGATAATGGGCTATTTGAAAAATGTCATGACTGATCACAATTCCATCCTTTCATTTAATTATTCATGCAAGGATAAAATAAGTGGATTTTTATTCAAGGGTAAGTTTAATGAATCTTCACTCAGGACAAGAAATTTGTCGGATCGGGATAATCCAGATTAGAAATTAGAATTAAGTATGAGGGATTGAGAAATCAATGCCAGAAAGGCGTTGATTGGAGATAAATTGGGGCAGAATTTTTACTTTAGCAAAAACCCGCCCCTTGTTAACACGAGTGACGTTTGGACACTCCTTAATTAATGCAGCATAGAAACTAATCCAACTATACGGTATCGATGGACTCATTTTGCAAATCGTCGCTATCAGTTTGTCTTGAACTTTCGACCGCGGAGTCCTTGACCTTTTCGTACCAGATATCATGGTGCTCTTTGGCCCAGTTACTATCGCAATTACCGGTTTGCATGACCTCGAATGAAGCTTCCGTTCCAATCGTACCCAAATAAATATGCCCGAACGAAGCCACTATCATGGTAGTCGCGGCTATGGTATGTATGAAGTGGTAATACTCCATGGTTTCCCGGGTCTGCCCGAATATAGGGAAATCCAGTATTAGCCCACTAATGATAATCGCTGAACCTACCAGAACCGCAATCCAGAACCAGCCTTTTTCTCCCGCATTAAATCGATCAGCACTCGCGTGCCCTCCGAAAAGGCCACCACCTTTCATTAACCATTGCAGATCAATTTTCGGTGAGAGCAGATTATCGCGCACGAACAGGACAAACAGGAATATCAGCGAAATCGCGAAAGCCGGCCCCAGGTAATCGTGCAATGCCTTTGCAGTTACCGCGATATAGCTAAAGCCATCCGAGCCAATCATTGGTATTAAAAATTTGCGTCCGAGTAATAATATCAACCCTGTTAACGCTAGCACAACAAACAGGATTGCAGTACACCAATGCGCCACACGCTGATTCAGGGTAAAGCGTAGAATTTTAAGGCCGGAGCGCCCAACCGGCAGATTCATCCTGCCACGAAGTAGCCTGAATACGAATACACCAAATAACCCGAGAAATAAAGCGATGCTGGCTTTTGGTATAAGTTCTGCCATTCGGTACTGGCGCCAGGACTCTCCTGATATATTGATCAGTACATTGGAACCTGTTGCTTTCACCTGAGAAGTGCCTGCCAGCGGAAATTCTCGTTGCCGGACATTACGCCATAATTCACTAGCCGGGTTTTCGATTAATACCCCATCGCTGCCATCATTCGTCGCCGCCTGTGATGTCAGTGCCAAGGACATAATCAAAAAAACCATCAATATGGATAAGAATTTCAAGATATGCTCCGCTTTTTAAATGGGTTTCGATTACTCAACCCTTTTATTAATCAGCCAATTCAACAAACCCCGATACTTCCCTGTATCGGATTTTACTTAGTTAAATTGGAAGGCAATATGATTCACCTTCCCCGATGCCTGTTTTATTACCCGCTCAACTTGGCCTTGTCGAAAGACACGCCCCAGTCGAATGCGCTGGCGCCACGGTTAATAATCCGCTTTCGATAAATATCTGAAAGCATGTTCGCATCACCGGCCAGCAGCGCTTTGGTTGAACACATTTCAGCGCATAGCGGCAATTTACCTTCTGAAAGGCGGTTGCGGCCGTATTTCTTATACTCATCGGAGCTGTGATCTTCTTCAGGACCTCCGGCACAAAAGGTACATTTATCCATTTTGCCGCGTGAAGAAAACGCTGCCGCTTCGGGAAATTGAGGTGCACCGAAGGGACAGGCGTAAAAGCAGTATCCACAACCGATACAGATATCCTTGTCGTGTAGCACCACGCCATCGCTAGTCGTGTAAAAGCAATCCACCGGACAAACTGCGGCGCAAGGCGCGTCGGAACAGTGCATACAGGCGACCGATAACGATCGTTCGCCCTGCTCACCATCTTTTATCGTCACCACACGTCGACGATTCACGCCCCAGGGGATTTCGTGCTCGTTTTTACAGGCGGTTACACAGGCATTACATTCAATACAGCGTTCCGCATCACAATAAAATTTCATTCTAGCCATTTTATAATTCCTCGCTGTTTAAGCTTTCGTAATGCGGCAAAGGCTGCATTTTGATTCTTGTATTTGGGTTACTGAATCATAACCATAGGTCATCGCTGTATTGGCTGCCTCACCCACGATATAAGGAGCGGCGCCTTCAGGATATTTGGAGGTTAGATCCTTGCCCTGGAACTGCCCGGCAAAGTGGAATGGCAGGAATGCGACCCCTGACCCGACACGTCTTGTCACCAGAGCCTTAACCTTGAGCTTAGCTCCTTCAGCACCCTCTACCCAGACATCGTCACCATCTTTAACCCCGGCGTT
>CAXMRQ010000032.1:0-4730 GCA_964196115.1 uncultured Gammaproteobacteria bacterium | reverse complement strand
GGTTGTGGTGCCTGTGTCGCAATTTGCCCGCAACAATCAACTCAATTGAATTTGCGCGAGGAGTCGAGAATTGAATAACACCCCTGTGAATAGTCCCTCCGAATATCACGTCGCCAGCTTTGTGGCTCACATCAGTGCAGCGAGTTTGGCGTCGGTTAAACAGTCGATCACCGATATAGATGGCGCTGAGATACATGTTGAAAGTGAACAGGGTAAGTTGGTATTTACCCTGGAAGCAGAAACCCATCAATTGATTGCGAACCGTATGGACCTGATTAAAGACCTCGAAGGTGTTATCTCTATGGCACCTGTGTACCACCAATATTTAACGGAAGAATAAGCGAGAAAACCCATGAATTTAAGCCGAAGACAATTTATTAAAGCGAATGCTGTTGTAGCAGCAGCGAGCGTTGCCGGGCTTGCTGCACCAGTAGCCGCAACGAATTTAATTACCAATAGCGAACTGACAAAAATCAAATGGGACAAGGCCGCCTGCCGTTTCTGTGGTACTGGTTGCTCGATCAATATTGGCACTCTGGACGGTAAGGTGGTAGCCACGCATGGTGACATTAATTCACCGGTCAATAAGGGTCTGAGTTGCGTTAAGGGCTATTTTCTCTCGAAGATAATGTATGGCAAGGATAGACTGACGCAACCCCTGCTGCGTATGAAAAATGGTCAATTCGATAAAAACGGCGAGTTTACACCGATCACCTGGGATCAGGCCTTCGATATCATGGAAGAGAAATACAAAGCGGCATTGAAAGCCAAGGGACCGACCTCGATTGGCATGTTCGGATCGGGTCAATGGACGGTGATGGAAGGTTACGCGGCTGTGAAACTAATGAAGGCGGGTTTCCGCTCCAATAATATAGACCCGAATGCGCGTCACTGTATGGCATCTGCGGTCGGTGGTTTCATGCGCACTTTCGGTATCGATGAGCCGATGGGCTGTTACGACGATATCGAAGCGGCAGATGCCTTTGTGTTATGGGGTTCGAATATGGCGGAGATGCATCCGATCCTGTGGACTCGTTTAACCGACCGGCGTTTGAGCGCTCCGCACGTTAAGGTGGCCGTTTTATCAACTTTTGAACACCGCTGCTTTGACCTGGCCGATAATGGCATGATATTTACGCCGCAAACCGATTTGGCGATTCTTAATTATATTGCCAATTACATCATTCAAAATGATAAGGTGAACTGGGACTTCGTCAACAAACACACCAATTTTCGACTGGGTAACGCCGATATTGGATATGGTCTGCGCCCGGAACACCCCCTGGAGCAGGCAGCAAGCAATAACACAAAAGCCGGTGGCTCCAGCGCGATTGAGTTTGCTGAGTACGCAAAATTTGTCAGCCAATATGATGCCGAAACTGTTTCCGAACTGTCCGGTGTGTCGACCGAAAAACTAACCGAGTTGGCTGAGCTTTATGCTGATCCGAAAATCAAGGTAACTTCATTCTGGACGATGGGGTTCAATCAGCATACCCGCGGTGTTTGGGCCAATAACCTGGTGTATAACATTCATCTGTTGACCGGTAAGATATCCACTCCGGGTAACAGCCCATTCTCGTTAACCGGACAGCCTTCAGCCTGTGGTACTGCGCGTGAAGTAGGCACATTTTCTCATCGACTACCCGCCGATATGGTGGTTAAAAATCCCAAACATCGTCAATTCGCCGAGAAAAAGTGGCAGTTGCCCGAAGGTACAATCCCCGCAAAACCAGGTTACCATGCGGTGTTGCAAAATCGAAAGCTGAAAGACGGCGATCTCAACGTTTATTGGGTAATGTGTAATAACAATCTGCAGGCGTCGGCTAATATCAACGGTGAGGGCTTACCGGGATATCGCAATCCGGAAAACTTTATTATTTGCAGCGATCCCTACCCGACCGTAACAGCCCAGGGATCAGATCTCATTCTGCCAACCGCTATGTGGGTAGAAAAAGAAGGCGCTTACGGTAATGCCGAACGTCGTACTCAAACCTGGTATCAGCAAGTTCCACCTCCCGAAGGCGCGAAATCAGATAGCTGGCAGCTCATTGAGTTCTCGAAACGATTTAAGGTCGAAGAAGTCTGGCCCGCTGAACTGGTCGCCAGAAAGCCCGAATATAAAGGCAAGACTCTATACGACATCCTGTTTGCTAATGGCAAGGTCAACCAATATCCGTTGTCGGAAATTCCACAGGATCGCTTGAATGACGAGTCGCGTCACTTTGGTTTCTACGTTCAGAAAGGTCTGTTCGAAGAATACGCCGGATTTGGTCGCGGCAAGGCTCACGACCTTGCGCCCTATGATCGTTACCATCAGGAACGTGGCCTGCGCTGGCCGGTTGTAAAAGGCAAAGAAACGCTATGGCGCTTCCGTGAGGGTTCTGATCCCTACGTAAAACCCGGTAAGGGTTTTGAGTTTTATGGCAAGCCCGATGGCAAGGCCGTCATATTCGCCCTGCCATACGAGCCCCCGGCTGAGTCACCGGATAAGGAATACGATATGTGGCTTTCTACCGGTCGTGTACTCGAACACTGGCACTCAGGGTCTATGACACAACGGGTGCCGGAGTTGTATAAAGCGATGCCTGATGCAGTTGTCTATATGCATCCGGACGATGCGCGGTCACGAAATTTAAGACGCGGTGATCAGGTTAAGGTGGTGTCACGCCGAGGCCAGATGATTTCTCGGGTAGAGACTCGCGGGCGTAACAAGCCGCCCATCGGTCTGGTATTCGTACCCTGGTTTGATGCCAGCCGCCTGATTAACAAGGTGACACTCGATGCAACCGATCCATTATCCAAACAAACCGACTATAAAAAATGTGCGGTTAAGCTGGTTAAGGTTTAAGGAGAACAGGATAATGAAAAATCTAATCGTAATAGCATTCGCCTTTGTCGTATTTTCTATTTCATCGCTTGCCTTCGCAGCCGAAGATAATATTGCCACGCTGAGAGGTAGTGTCCCTCTGAATATAGAAAAAACCACCAAACCATTGCCGACTATTGTCAATAAAGACCTCAAGCTAAAGCGTAACTATCCGATGCAGCCGCCGATTATCCCTCATACTATCCGGGATTATACGTTGAACCTGAACGTCAATAAGTGTCTGTCCTGCCATAGCCGCCAGCGCACCGAAGAATCGCAGGCGCCGATGGTGAGCGTTACTCATTTCATGAATAGAGACGGTAATTTCCTGGCTGAAATATCTCCGCGCAGATACTTCTGCAACCAGTGCCACGTAACCCAGGCAGACGTCAAACCGCTGGTAGAAAATACCTTTGTCGATATGCACACCTTGATAAAATCAAAAAGCCAGTAGCAGGGAGTCTCTAGTGATTAATCTAATAAAAACTGGCTGGCAGACGCTGAGAAAACCCAGCGCTCACTATAGCCTCGGCTTTCTGGTGCTCGGTGGATTTATCGCTGGCGTTATATTCTGGGGTGGCTTTAATACGGCGGTAGAGGTTACCAATACTGAGGCTTTTTGTATTTCCTGTCATGAAATGCGCAATAACCCCTACGAAGAATTAAAGACCACAATTCATTTCAGTAACCGTTCCGGCGTTCGTGCGACCTGCCCGGACTGTCATGTACCGCACCAGTGGAGTGACAAAATGGCGCGTAAAATGGCGGCGTCAAAAGAGGTTTGGGGTAAGTTGTTTGGCACCATTGCGACACGCAAGAAGTTTCTTGATAAACGTCGAGAACTCGCCGAGCACGAATGGGCCAGGTTCAAGGCGAATGACTCGTTGGAGTGTCGTAACTGCCATAACTTCGATTACATGGACTTTTCCGAGCAGAGCGCGAGAGCAGCCGAGCAGCATTCTACCTCTCTGGCCAGCGGTGAAAAAACCTGTATGGATTGTCACAAGGGTATCGCACATGATTTACCCGATATGCAGGGTGTCGAGGGCTGGTGATTGCGATCCTAGTTTTTCTGCTAAAAATAGTCTTTACAGTATCGTAGAAGTAAATAAAAAGTAAAATATCTGCCCATGTTTCGTTTGATAGTCGAGTCAAATCCAGGATGAGCAAATTTCCTAAGCTGCTATCCCCGCTGAAAATCGGTAAAACCGAAGTGCGCAATCGCATCCTGGTTTCGGCCCATGTGCCGGGTTTTGCCGAGAATAACAAGCCGGGCGAAAAGTATATTGCCTATCACCGAACCTATGCTAAAAATGGCGTTGGTCTGCAAATTACCGGCGGCACGCCTGTGCACAGGTCTGGTTTGCTGGGGGTCGGCTCCGATGGATTATGGAATCTCGACGACAGCATCGTACCCGGTTATCAGGCCCTGAGCGACGCGGTGCACCAGGAAGGTGGCTGCATTCTGGCGCAACTGGCGCATAGTGCCGGTACCGTACTAATCAATCAGCCTGGTCGTGAAAGCTGGTCGGCTTCGGCGATTCGGTCAGAAACCTCGGGTAATATTGCGCATGCAATGAGTGTTGCTGAAATTGCCGAAGTCATCGACGCATTTGCTGCGGCTGCCAGTCGTGTGGCTGCCGGAAATATGGATGGTGTCGAGATTCTCGGCGCCTTCGGATATTTACCCCAGGCCTTCCTGTCGCCGTTGACCAATTATCGCGTGGATCGTTATGGTGGCAATCTGGAAAACAGGATGCGCTTCATACTGGAGTTGCTTGAGTCTGTGCGAGCAGCGATTGGGCCGGATAGAATTCTCGGACTGAGAATTCCCGGCGATGAATTTGAACCCGGTGGATTGACG
>CAXMRQ010000031.1:0-19089 GCA_964196115.1 uncultured Gammaproteobacteria bacterium | reverse complement strand
ATTGTAGCCCCGGCCAATTATTGAACAGATCCTAATTAGACACTCGTACCGGGATCGTTGTTAGGAGTCTCTGCAGCTAAACTGCTATCGGCAACTTTTCTTTCCTGCGGTGCTCGTTCTTTTTTTGCGCCGTCTGAGGTTGGCTTAGTCGATTTCTGATCAATCTCCGGTGCTGCGTTAATCTCGATTGATTTAGCTGTTGTTTCTGCTGAGGCGGTCGCAGCGGGTTTGGTTTCCACGGGCCCAGTCTCTACAGGCCTGGTTTCTACAGGCTTGATATCTACAGATTTGGGCTCTACTGCTTTTACTTCCACCGGTTTAATTTTCTCGGCATTAGATTCCACCGGTTTAGACTCAACCGGGACAGATTCTACTGGTGTAGATTTGCCGGACTTGGCTTCATCTGGTTTCGACTCAGCTGGCTTTGACTCATCCGATTTCGTCATTTGTGCTGCCGATTCAGTCAGATTCGGTGCTACCTGAGCATCGCCATTCAACGCTTGTTCGGCCTTGCCTTTCGATGACGTTGTCTTCGATGCCTCGCTCTGAACTATTGATGATTGTGCATCGCCATTGTCACTCGATTCTACAGGCCGATGATTCTGCTTTGAATCTAGTGGTTTACTGTCGGAAGTGTTATTGGCAGAGGCATCTTGCTGATCCGATTTTTCAACCTGTGTTTCTCTGGGTCGTCGATTGCTGGATCTTTTCTGTCGATTGCCGGAGCGATTTCCGCGTGATCTTTGTTGCCGCTGCTGGCCGGATTGATTCGATCCACTACCATCCGTTTTTTTGTCAGAAGCCTGTTCATTATTTGAATCGCTTACAGTCTGTTTATTTTCTTCGATAACATTTCCTTTCGTCGCATTTTGACGATTACGATTCTGATTGTTACGAGGCTTTCCCCGTCGGCTCCGATTACTGTTTCGATTATCTCGCTGATTGCTGGCAGGCTCTTCAGCAGGAGTTTCCGGCTTATCCTCTTTACCGCCAAGCAAGGCAGATATCAGCTTGCGTACAATACCGGGTTCTTTGCTTTTCGATTTTATGGATGGAGCCTTTGGTTTTTGTCCCGGTGGCTCGACATGTTGAACCGCCGCAATTTCACCCGGAGTAGACTGACTGCTGGCAATATCAACCAGGTCGACGCCTTCGTCTTCGGTGGTGAGTTCGTAGGACTTTTTGTAATTAGACTCGTGCCGATGAGTATCATTGTCCTTTACTCTTTCGATAAGATAATGGGGGGTTTCCAGCCTGGGGTCGGGGATTACCACCACGTGCACATTGCGACGTTGCTCGATACCGTCTATTTTGTCGCGCTTTTCGTTTAACAGGTAAGTAGCACATTCAACCGGAATCCTGGCCAGTATTTTACCGGTACTATCTTTTAATGATTCCTCTTCGAGTAACCGAAGTACAGCCAATGACAATGACTCGATGTCACGGATCGTACCCTGACCGCTACAGCGTGGACAGACAATCTGGCTCGATTCACCGAGCGATGGCCGCAGTCGCTGGCGCGACATTTCAAGAAGTCCGAATCTGGATATACGGCCAATCTGAACCCTGGCCCGATCATCATAAACGGCATTGCGCAATCGGGTTTCGACTTCGCGTTGATTTTTGTTTTGCATCATGTCGATAAAATCGATAACGATTAATCCACCTAGATCTCGAATTCGAAACTGGCGTGCGACTTCGTCGGCGGCTTCCAGGTTAGTTTGTTTAGCGGTCTCTTCAATATCGCTGCCTTTGGTCGCCCGAGCGGAGTTAACATCGATTGAGATCAGTGCCTCGGTATGATCAATAACAATAGCACCACCGGAGGGCAGGTTAACTTCACGAGAAAATGCGGATTCAATCTGGTTTTCGATTTGGAAACGATTAAATAAAGGTAGATCGTCGTCGAATTTTTTCAGTTTACTTAAGGTATTCGGCATCACCATAGACATAAAATCATGGGCCTGCTGATAGGCCTCCTGTGAATCTATAATGATTTCACCGATATCAGATCGGTAGTGATCACGTAACGCACGAATTACAATGTCTGACTCCTGATAAATCAGAAACGGCGCCTTTTTTTCCTCTGCTGCTTTTTCAATCGCAAGCCATACCTGATGCAGGTAATCGAGATCCCATTGCATTTCCTCAGCAGATCGCCCTACGCCAGCGGTGCGTATAATGACGCCCATGCCCTCAGGCATGCTGATCTCTGACAAAACTTTTTTAATCGAGTCTCGATCCTCACCTTCGATACGTCGAGAAACGCCGCCCGATCTGGGATTTTGCGGCATCGCAACTAGAAATCGTCCGGCCAGGCTGATAAAACTGGTGAGTGCGGCTCCCTTGTTGCCGCGCTCTTCTTTTTCGATCTGGACTATAACTTCCTGATCGACTTTGATCGCATCCTTTATGTTGAGTTTGCCGTTATCATCCTTGGCACCTTCCTTGAAATAAATTTTAGAGATTTCCTTGAACGGTAAAAAACCGTGTCTTTCAGCGCCGTAGTTGACAAACGCTGCTTCGAGACTGGGCTCGATACGCGTAATCTTGCCTTTATAAATGTTAGATTTTTTCTGTTCTCTGGATGGAACTTCGATGTCGAGATCGTACAGGCGTTGGCCATTGACCATGGCCACCCGTAGTTCTTCCGCCTGTGTGGCGTTGATTAAAATACGTTTCATGTGTAATTCTGCCTTGATTAAGAGGCCTATTACCGGTCGTTTCGAGCTTGCCTGATAATTTATCGAGATGTCCTGTATAGCTGCCTAATGGGCGCCGCACGGGATCGTTTGAGCTGCTTATCAACTCAACACTTTTGATCAGAAAATAGCTGTAAAATAGACTGTACATAAGCCGGGATCAGTAAATAATGTCCTGAGGTGAACCGCTGTGGTTGGTGGTTTCCAGGACTTAATCTTATTAGAAAACAAATTATCAATTAATTTGCCTCCCATAAAAAACCTTTTTTGGTAGTGTATTGCCCATGAATTAGGCAGTACAATGCTACGCGCCAAAATATAACACACTTTATCTATGCTGCCATCATTTGAATACCAATAGCTCGCAAAAATCTGAGCTTAGCTTCATAGAAGTCAGTTCGGCCCAGGTTAATCAGCGGCTGGACAATTTCCTGCTGAAGACGCTTAAAAATGTGCCGAAGACGCGAATTTACCGAATCATCCGTAAGGGTGAAGTCAGGGTAAATAAAAAACGCTGTAAGCCGGACTATAAGCTGGTTATCGGAGATTTGATCCGCGTACCACCTGTCAGGATAGAGCAAGCGCACGATCCGAAAACCTATATATCTCCGAGCCTGATTGAAAGTATAGAAAAGGCTGTATTATTCGAAAATAACCACTTGATGGTGATCGATAAACCCGCCGGCCTGGCGGTGCACTCTGGATCTGGTATCAGTTTTGGTGTCATCGATATTATGCGGCGTATTCGACCCGATACTGAAATTGAGCTGGTGCATCGGCTGGATCGCGATACCAGTGGGTGTCTGTTACTGGCGAAACATCGACAGTCACTGTTGGAGATGCAGGGACGCCTACAGGACAATTCACTGACAAAGACTTATATTGCCGTTGTAAAGGGTCGTTGGCCCGAACACAAAACCGAAATTAGCCATGCGTTGAAAAAAATAACGCTGAGCAACGGCGAACGGCGGGTTCGACCTGACGCGGAAGGCCAGAAAGCTTTGACCAAAATCACCCAGATTACTGCGGGAGAAATCTACAGTATATTAACCATCCAGTTAATTACCGGTCGAACCCATCAAATTCGAGTGCACTGTCAGGCTGAGGGTCACGAGGTATCCGGTGATAGCAAATACGGGGATGAAATGTTTAATAAATTGATGCGAAAGCGTGGGGTTAAAAGACTATTGTTACACGCCAGCCGACTCGAATTACCACCGACTGCTTACAACTCTGAGATTGTTATTAATGCAAGCTTACCTGATATATTTAATGATTTGATAGAAGGCTATGCATAAATCTTATCAGTTGATTATATTCGACTGGGATGGAACGCTGGTTGACTCGCAGGCTCAGATAGTCAGTTGTATGCAACAGACTTTCGATATGCTAGGTCTCTCTCAACCCGATGAATCGCTAATCCGTCATACTGTTGGTCTGAGTTTGGAAGCCGTAGCTTCAAGACTCGCGCCGCAGGTGGATCGATCGAAAATCGAACAAATCGCCCATACCTACAGAAAACTTGCGCTGGGTAATAATAGCCATTCCGCCCATTTATTTGATGGTGTTATGTCTGGGTTGTCGTCGTTACGCGAACAGGGGTTCTACCTCGCTGTTGCTACCGGCATGGGCCGACGTGGTCTGGATACAGCCTTAAAAAACGCTGAACTTTGCGATCTTATTGATATTACACGTTGCGCCGATGAAACCTGTGGCAAACCGGATCCGATGATGCTCGATGAAATACTCACCGACCTTAATATGCAAGTTGGCAGTGCAGTCATGGTCGGCGATACCAGCTACGATATTGAAATGGCGAATAATATTGGCATGGACTCGATTGCAGTAACTTATGGAATGCACGAAGAAGTCCACCTGCGCCCGTTCAAGCCAAAGTATTTAATCAACCACTTTTCTGAAATCCAGTTACTGATTGGAGAGGATCCTGATGTCAGACTCAAACGATAAAATAGATTACGAATCAATAGTACAACGACTGGCATTTGCTGCGATCAACGAGCAACGGCGATCTCGTCGCTGGCGAATATTTTTCATTTTGCTATTTTTTGCTTATATAACCATTGTCGGTATTGTTTTAATGGATGGCGGTGGTGGAGCAGGAAGCCTGAAAGTATCAGATGAAGGTAAACATACCGCACTGGTGCAGATGCCGGGCACAATAGCAATTGGAGAAAAAGCAGGCGCAGAAACCGTAATAGCCGGCCTCCAGGCGGCGTTTGAACACGAGGAAACTGTGGGTGTTATTCTGGAAATAAATTCTCCGGGAGGATCACCGGTTCAGTCGTCCTACATCTATGACGAAATCAGGCGACTGCGCAGTGAGCACGAATCGATACCGCTTTACGTTGTTGTATCCGACATTGCAGCATCGGGAGGATACTTTGTCGCTGCGGCAGCTGATCGAATTTATGTCAACAAATCGAGTCTTATTGGTTCGATCGGCGTGCGTATGGATAATTTTGGATTTGTCGGGTTAATGGAAAAACTCGGAGTTGAGCGACGATTGTTGACGGCCGGAGAAAACAAAGGACTGCTCGATCCATTTCTGCCGGAGGATGCGGGACAAAAGGCCCACCTACAGATAATGCTGAATGAAGTCCATCGGCATTTCATTGATGCTGTTAAACAAGGGCGGGGTGATCGACTTTCACATCAAGCCGATTTGTTTAGTGGTTTAATATGGACCGGAGAAAAAGCGATCGAGTTAGGTCTGGTGGACGAATATGGGACCACTAAGAGTGTTGCCAGAGATATAATCAAAGCCGAAAGCGTTATCAACTTTACTCCGAAGGGGCATTTGTTTGATCGAATCGCAGAACGCATAGGCGCCGTTATTGGTCAGCAATTAAAAACCTTTTTCGTATCGAGTTTCGACTAGCTACCTGTCGACTAAGAAAGTAAAAATTCACCTTCTTAGAACGTGAATTTTTACTTTATTCGCCTGTTAGTGGTCTTGACAGTGCAAATCGAATCAATTCAGCGTGCAGTTGTACTGCCTGGCCCTACCACGATTAAAAACTGGATATCAAATCACGGTGATACCAGTGTTTTCCAGCATTTGGATCAGTCGGATTAACGGTAGTCCAATTAATGCGGTCGGATCATCTCCGCTCATTTGATCGAAGAGTGTCACGCCATATCCTTCAGATTTAAAACTTCCGGCACATTGATAGGGTTGCTCAATTTCGAGGTAATGATTTAATTGTTGATCACCTAGTTGTCGAAACCTGACCTGATACTGGATATCGTCTATTTCTGAAAACTCAGTCGACGCCTGCATGACGCATAAACCGGTGTGAAATACGACGGATTTCCCCTGGGCTGCCTTTAGCTGCCTTAATGCATTTTCATGACTACCGGGTTTTCCCAGAATTTGCCCATCAAGCAAAGCGCATTGATCTGACCCGATGATGACCGCGTTGGGAAATTTATTGCTAATTACCTGGGCTTTTTGTTCCGCCAGCCTACAGACATATGCCATCGCAGATTCACCAGCCTGATGACCTTCGTCAATCTCTGGTGAGTGGCATTCAAATGCTAGATTCAGGCGTTCTAACAGCACTTTACGAAATGGGGAACTACTGGCCAGAATGATTTGTGCTTGCAAAGGATTACCTGATCGAAATGTGGGTATCAAATACGGACTATTGGCCCTAAACTTACGCCTGTTGCCCAGCGGGCTCAGGCTGGCTTAGGAGTCTGTCAGATTCCTAAGTATAATCATAAAATTATCTAAATCTATGAAAACTGTTCCTAATATCCATAGACAAGTTTATTGCTATCCCTGTAAAATGGGGGGTTGATGCAGGAAAAACTAAGACGCCATTATCAGATCCAGAAGGAAGTGACTCGAGGTGGTGAATTTCAAGGCGAAATAAGGGTTAGTGAACTCACAAGATTGTCTGAATTCCTGCTTTTGGATTCGGCGGAAATTGCGCTGGAATTTAGTTTCAAACAAAGTGAGTACGATATACCTGTAGTGGTAGGCCGCGCGCGTTCCTGTTTAATGGTCGAGTGTCAGCGTTGTCTTAAAGCAATGGAAATTCCAATTGAGATGGATTTCAAACTATTGGTGAATGCCAGTGATGATTTGATCGCTGAATCACTACTTGATTCAATTTATTGTGAAGATGGGAAGGTAGACATTTTTGAAGTGGTAGAGGATGAATTAATCCTCGGATTGCCACTGGTAACGATGCATGACGATATGACGTGCAATGAATTCTGGCCTGATCAGGACGAAGACCCTGAGCAGGCTGCAAAAAATAATCCGTTTTCGGTGCTAGCTAAACTGAAAACCTTTAATTAATAATTAATTTTTAATATTTTATTTGGAGAATTAAATGGCTGTTCAAAAAAGTCGTAAGACACCGTCGAAACGTGGTATGAGACGATCACACGATGCGCTTTCGGGCGATACTTTGTCGATCGAACCGACTACCGGGGAAACCCATCGCCGTCACCATATCAGCGCAGATGGTTATTATCGTGGGCGTAAAGTCATTGCTGATAAAGCTGTGGATGACGACGAATAAAGCAGGAACTGGAATTTACTAAATACGGGCGGTACTATCCGCCCGTATTTTTTTATGACCCATAAAAAATGAAATCAAAAATTATTGCGTTAGATGCAATGGGTGGCGATCACGGTCCCAAAGTTACCGTCCCTGCCGCAAAAAGAGCGTTAAGCGAAATTCCAGATATTCAGCTTGTCCTGGTTGGCAACGAAACTCAGCTCAAGGAAGAGCTGCAAAACCTGGGTTTGTTAAATGAAGCCCGCCTCAGTATTCAGCATGCTTCGGAAGTGGTTGCAATGGACGAAGCTCCTGCGCTTGCGTTAAAAAAGAAGAAGGATTCGTCGATGCGAGTTGCCATCAACCTGGTCAAGGAAAATAAGGTTCAGGCCTGTGTGAGTGCAGGGAATACTGGTGCTCTGATGGCGACCAGCAAGTTTGTATTGAAGACTATTCCCGGAATTAGCCGTCCAGCTATTTGTAGTACCCTGCCATCGATAACCGGCCATACCCACATGCTTGATCTGGGCGCCAATCTCGAGTGTACACCCGAAAACCTGCATGAATTTGCAATTATGGGGTCTGTATTAGCGCAATCAGTCGATGGTCTTGAGAACCCCACTGTTGGATTACTGAATATAGGTTCTGAAGCAATGAAGGGGAGCGATAGTATTAAGAAAGCGAGCCAGTTAATCGCCTCCAGCGGACTTAATTACCAGGGGTTTGTCGAAGGAGATGACATTTACAAAGGCTCTGTCAACGTAGTGGTCACGGATGGATTTGCTGGTAATGTTTCGCTGAAGACCGGCGAAGGTCTGGCAGCGCTTGTCAATCATGTGCTGAAGCGAGAGTTCAAGAAAAACTTAATCACTAAATTTGCCGCATTGGTTGCGCTACCGGTACTAAAGGCAGTGCGTAAAATCCTCGATCCGAGACGTTATAACGGCGCAAGTCTGCTGGGTCTAAACGGAATTGTTGTTAAAAGCCATGGTGGTGCAGATACCAGTTCATTTTTTAATGCCATAAAAATTGCTAGTATAGAGATTGAAAAAGATGTGCCTCAACGTATTTCGCGAATGGTAGAGTCTTATCTTATACAAACCGGGGACTCACAAACATGACCTACGCTCGTATCACCGGCACTGGTGGTTATTTGCCCGAAAATGTTATGACGAATAGCGATCTGGAAAAGGTTGTCGAAACATCAGATCAGTGGATTCGTGAACGTACCGGTATTGAGCAACGACATATAGCTGTCGAAGGACAAACCACGGTTGACCTGGCCGAAGCGGCGTCCCGACTGGCAATAGAGTCTGCCGGTATCAATGCGCAGGATATCGATTTAATCATTCTTGCGACCTCTACACCCGACAAAATTTTCCCCAGCTCAGCCTGCATATTACAGGCGAGACTTGACATCCATGGATGCCCGGCATTCGATATACAGGCAGTTTGTACCGGGTTCGTGTATGCCCTGGCAGTAGCAGAAAAATTCATTAAAACCGGGACCAGCAAAAAGGCGCTGGTGGTTGGTGCTGAAGTGTTTTCGCGTATACTTAATTGGCAGGATCGAACCACCTGTGTTTTATTTGGTGATGGTGCCGGCGCAGTTATCCTTGAGGCAAGTGAAGAGACTGGTATTCTTTCAACCCATATTCATGCCGACGGCAAATACGAAAATCTGCTACGGGTTCCGTATGGCATTGCTGACGGGTATGATCAGGTCAAGGCTGGTAATGCCTACGTTGAAATGAAAGGCAATGAAGTATTTAAAATGGCGGTTAACACACTCGGCCGAATCGTTGACGAAACCCTGGCGGCTAATAATATGCAGAAATCTGATATCGACTGGTTAGTACCTCACCAGGCAAATATCCGGATTATTGCTGCGACAGCTAAAAAATTAAAAATGTCGATGGAACAAGTAGTTGTTACAGTGCATAAACATGGTAATACTTCTGCAGCATCAGTTCCATTAGCGCTCGACGTAGCAGTAAGAGATGGACGTATTAAGAAAAATGAATTGCTACTGTTAGAAGCATTCGGTGGCGGTTTTACCTGGGGATCGGTATTAGCGCGTTTTTAATTTATAAAATAGCTAATGAAACAATACACCTGCGGGATCGCTGTGTAGGCAAAATTTAAAGTAAACGAGAAATCTACAATGATTAGTGTCCTTTTAACCGATGACCACGAATTAGTAAGAACTGGGATTCGACGTTTGCTGGAAGATAGCAAACAGGTAAATATTGTCGGTGAAGCTGAATGCGGCGAGGATAGCCTTCAACTGGCACAGAGCCTCAAACCAGATGTTATCCTGATGGACGTTAACATGCCTGGAATTGGCGGGGTTGAAGCCTGCCGACGAATATTGCAACGCAGCCCGAAGCAGAAAATCATCGTTCTTACGGTGCATAACGAGCAAACTTTTCCAAAACGATTACTGGAAATCGGCGCAAAAGGATATTTAACCAAGGAGTGTGGACTCGACGAAATGATCAAGGCGATTAAGCAAGTAAATTCAGGTGGTTCGTATATCGCCTCCAGCATTGCACAGCAACTGGCGCTTTCTTTGCTGCCTGGCAACGACTTAAATCCAATTGACAAACTATCCCGTCGGGAATTTCAGGTGATGTTAATGATTTCCCAGGGTATGACAAACATCGAAATTTCAGACAAGTTATGCCTTAGCCCTAAAACAATCAGTACTTATCGATTAAGATTGCTAGAAAAACTCGACGCCCAGAACGAAGTAGACTTAATTAGGATTGCAGTGGAGCAGGGCATGGTAGAGTTTACCAATTCTGTCTGAGTGGTGGACTGTGTAACCGACTGTCGTCGATGTAAACGTTTGACGGCGTATAGCCAATCAGTTCAACAGGAGCACCCCGACTATTATTGCCGACCAGTCGCAGCATTCGGTGATAGCATGGCACGACTGCTGATAGTCGGCCTCGCACCCGGTAAGCACGGCGCTAATGCAAGCGGAAGGGTATTCACCGGGGACGCTTCAGGCCAACTGTTATTCGAGACATTGTACAAGTTTGGGTTTGCCAGCCAGCAAACATCAGTCTCAGCAGCTGATAGCATGACACTTGAGTCCTGCCGTATCACTAATGCGGTAAAATGTCTGCCACCGCAAAATAAACCTTCGACTCAGGAAATCAAACAATGTAATAGATTTTTGAGACGGGAAATATTATCAATGCAGAAGGACTCAATAATTCTCGCACTGGGCGCAGTGGCTCATAAGGCTGTTGTTATGGCGTTCGAGCAGCCGCAAAAAGATCATTTGTTTTCTCATAATGCCAGTCATCGACTACCTGACGGTATGACCCTGGTAGATTCCTACCATTGCAGCCGATATAACACACAGACACGCCGGCTGACCGTTAATATGTTCGAACAGGTATTCACAGGCATTCGGGCAAGGTTTGGTCTTGAAAGGCTTGACCATGCTTGATGAGCATAAATTCGATGCTCAGGCTTACCTGAAGACAGTCAGTAGTATGCCGGGTGTTTATCGAATGATTGACAAACACGGTAAGGTTATTTACGTCGGTAAAGCCAAAAACCTGAAGAAACGTCTGGCGAGTTATTTTCGCAAAACCGGGCTGTCGACTAAAACCTTATCACTGGTTAGAAATATTGATCAAATAGAAGTCGCTAATACACGCACCGAAAGCGAGGCATTGCTGCTCGAAAATGATTTAATCAAAAACCTTAATCCACGATATAACATTTTATTCAGGGATGACAAAAGCTATCCATATATCTGCCTGACTAATCATAAATTTCCGCGATTAAAAGTTTATCGTGGAAAAACCGATAGTCGTAAAGGAACTTTCTTCGGGCCTTTCCCGGGCGCCGGATCTATTCGTTACACCATTAATCACGTGCAGCGAATTTTTAAATTGCGTAACTGTGAAGACTCGACCATGCAAAATCGCAGTCGAGCCTGTCTGCAGTATCAGATCAAACGTTGTACTGGCCCCTGCGTCGGCCATACCGACGAGTTAAGTTATCAAAAGCAAATTGAGCAGGCGAGGCTGTTTCTGCGCGGTGAAAACGAAATGCTGATCAATCAGCAGGTCGAATTAATGGAGCAATGTTCGCTGCAACTCGATTATGAAGGCGCCGCAGGAATTCGCGACAAGATCGAAATGTTACGAAGAGTTACTGAAAAACAATACGTCACTGGATTCAATACTGATATCGATATACTCGCCTGTGAGGTACAACAAGACGTCTGTTGTATTCAGTTATTTATGATACGCAACGGCACTTCGCTCGGAAACAAACCATTTATCAACCGCGTCAAACTTGACGCTATTCCCACAGAGTTGATCGAAGCTTTCATCATGCAACATTATTCCCGACATCCGATACCGAATGAGATTATCGTCAGTCATGAACTAGCAAATCAGGCGTTGTTATCTGACACATTATGCAAGTTATCAAATACCAAAATACGCATAATCCATACGGTGCGTGAAAAACGCAGGCATGCCCTGGAAAGCGCGGTGAGCAACGCCAGACAGGCACTGGAAAGTTATTTGTTATCTGCCAGTCATTTAAATAAACGTTTTCAGTCTTTAATCGAAGAGTTACATCTTGAGCAAGCTCCCGAGCGCATTGAATGTTTCGATATCAGCCATACGATGGGTGAAGCAACCAAAGCATCCTGCGTAGTATTTGGTCAGGAAGGTGCGATCAAGGCTGAATACCGTAATTACAATATCAAGGGTATTCAGGGTGGCGATGACTACGCCGCGATGAAGCAAGTTCTTGAACGGCGTTATGGAAAGCGCCAGCATTCGGCAGACTTATTACCCGATCTGGTTTTCATCGACGGTGGCAAAGGCCAGTTACATATGGCCCTCGACGTATTTGAGTCTTTGAATCTATTCTCTATCAAGCAAAATTTACGTGTATTGGGTGTCTCCAAAGGACCTGATCGAAAGGCAGGGTACGAGGAAATCATCGATGAAAATTACGCCGTACTGCCGATTAAAATGGACTCCCCGGCATTGTTATTAATTCAGCAAATTCGTGATGAAGCGCATCGATTTGCTATTACCGGGCATCGCAAGGCGAGAGCGAAGAAACGTAATACATCACGCCTCGAAGCGATTCCCGGAATCGGTGCAAAAAGACGTCAGTTACTACTCAATAAATTTGGCGGGTTACAGGGCGTTCAGGCCGCAGGTATTGAAGAACTGATGCGAATAAAGGGCATTAATCGAGAGACCGCGCAGGTGATTTATGATACTTTCCACGGCTAAATTATTAAGTCTTTGATGATGAGAATTACCTTACCAACCAGCATAACCTTATTCCGAATTGGTCTTATACCCCTTTTTGTTGTGGTATTTTATTTACCGTTTAGCTGGTCGAATATTGTAGCCGCCGCTATTTTCGGCCTTGCCAGCATTACCGACTGGGTTGATGGCTATTTGGCTCGCATGCTAAAACAGGAATCACCTTTTGGAGCCTTTCTCGATCCGGTAGCGGATAAGTTAATGGTAGTCGTTGCGATAGTGGTACTGGTCGAAGCTCATCCAAGTATCTATATTGCGCTGCCTTCCATCATTATTATCACCAGGGAAATTTCGATTTCCGCTTTGCGTGAATGGATGGCAGGGTTGGGCAATAGTGCAACGTTAAAGGTTTCTTTTATCGGCAAGGCCAAAACAACTACACAGCTAATTTCCCTGTTATTTATGATTTATAGCGAACCATTATTCGAATTGCCAATATTTCAAATTGGTCTTTTGGGCTATTATGCAGCCGCAATTTTGACGATTTATTCAATGGTTATTTATCTTAAAGCGGCCTGGCCGGTGATCGTTAAAAACGGTTAATGCTTTATATGTCAATTAGACGGCTGCCAGCTTGACAGTTTAAAGTGAATCTATAGAATAGCGGCTCTTTTGCGGGAATAGCTCAGCTGGTAGAGCACAACCTTGCCAAGGTTGGGGTCGCGAGTTCGAATCTCGTTTCCCGCTCCAGTTTTGAAGCCTCGACAGTGTCGGGGCTTTTTCAGGTTATGATCTACGACTCGAGTAACATACCTGAATTAAACCTGAACCTACGAATCCAGGTTTAAGTATCCAAAACTAATGGCTGGGTGGCAGAGTGGTCATGCAGCGGCCTGCAAAGCCGTGTACGGCGGTTCGATTCCGCCCTCAGCCTCCATTAATATTAGAACCTGAACCAGTATGCCCGGTTGGCGTTGTGGTAGACGGCAGTTCTCTGAGCTACTATTGCAGGGGATCGAATAATATAAGAATACAAGACCATCCTTAAAGCCCGGATGGCGAAATTGGTAGACGCAAGGGACTTAAAATCCCTCGGTAGAAATACTGTGCCGGTTCGACTCCGGCTCCGGGCACCATCTTTAAGTTATTGATAAATAAATAATAAATTAATATTTGGCAACAAAAATAAAAACTAGAGCAATTAGTAGAATTATCAATTTAGTCCATATTTAGTCCAGTTCGATGCAATACACGACAATATTGATGTTTGTAAAAAAATAATAGTTACTGTTGGTATTTACGGATCAGGAAACGTCTACTGATCGTCAATATCTTGATCATTTCTGACCACAGCATCATTACCAGACATAAGT
The DNA here is from genome assembly GCA_964196115.1 of uncultured Gammaproteobacteria bacterium. Lineage (GTDB taxonomy): Bacteria > Pseudomonadota > Gammaproteobacteria. Next base: position 5,218 of record CAXMRQ010000031.1, on the reverse strand, counting down.
AGGATTGTATTTACTGGCTCTAAACAGCCAGGAACGGACGCTCGCACTGAGATCATTAAGCGATAAACCATAGTAAGCCTGTGATAGAATTTTCAGCCTTAATTTGAAATCTGGGCCATCCATGGAAAAGGAGCAACTTTCACGCAAGCTAGCCGTAATCCTCCATGCCGATGTAGTCGGTTCGACGTCGCTTGTCCAGAAGAACGAAACGCTTGCACACGAGCGCATCCAAGCCGTATTCAATAACTTTTCAGAAACTATTCGTACTTATGGGGGTATCGCACGCGAGATACGTGGTGATGCGCTTGTCGCGGAGTTTGATCGAGCATCTGATGCTGTAACCGCTGCGCTTGTTTTTCAGGGGTTGAATGAAGAGATTAATTCGAAAATCAACGACGATATTCAACCAAGGTTACGAATAGGTATAAGCCTTGGCGAAGTGATTATTGCGGATAATACCATCACCGGAGCGGGGGTTGTGATTGCGCAACGTCTCGAAGAGTTAGCCGATTCGGATGGTGTCGTAGTTCAGGGATCGATATCAGAAACAGTACCTGACAGAATGCCATTTGAGTTCGAGAGCTTAGGCGAACAGATATTAAAAGGTTTCGATAAACCTGTGAGGGCTTTTACTGCGAGGCTTCTGCCTGGCAGACCTATGCCAATACCGGAGGTGAAATCATCATATTCAACTGACAAATTAAACGACTCCGAAACCCAATCAAAGTTTTCTTGGCAATCTAACGAGACACTCACCGGTGTGCCTCTCGATTTACCTGAAAAGCCCTCAATCGCGATTCTACCGTTCCAGAATATGAGTGCCGACCCTGAGCAGGAGTACTTTGCCGATGGCATCACCGAGGACATTATTACGGAACTCTCGAAAATAACCGAGCTATTCGTTATCTCGCGAAATTCCACCTTTACATACAAAGGAAAAGCGACCAAGGCCCAGGATGTCTGTCGCGATCTGGGGGTGCGTTACATGCTGGAAGGTAGCGTACGCAAAGTCGACCAACAAGTGAGGATCACCGCGCAACTTATCGACGGGATTTCGAGCGGACATCTCTGGGCAGAGCGCTATGACCGGGGATTGGCTGATATTTTTGCGGTACAGGATGATGTTACGGAAAAAATTGTGGACGCCCTGGAGGTTAAACTGGTTATAGACGCCAAAGACCAGCCTGCGCGAATGGAAACCGGCAATCTAGAAGCCTACGATTTTGTTTTACGCGGCCGCGAGAAGTTTCGCTTGTTTTCGAAGGACGGCAACCTCAAAGCGAACCGCCTCTACGAGCAGGCTATCGAGCTCGATCCAAATTACGCGGCGGCCTATGCGGGACTGGCCATGACCTGCCTGCATGAGTGGTTTCGGGGATCAGCAGACGCACTGGATAGAGCTTACGACTTCGCACTTAAAGCCAGTGAACTGGGTCCATCATTACCCCTTGTATGCGAGGCGCTGGGCAATATTCTACTTTTCAGGAGACGATACGATGAGGCCGTTGCAGCAGCTCAACGATGGATAAAGATCGAACCCGGCAGTGCTGACAGCTACGCTAACCTCGCGGGCGCACTAATCGTCTGTGGTGAACCAGAGCAAGTGATTTCGCTGGTCGACAAGGCAATGCGCCTGAATCCGTTCTATCCCTTCTACTACATTTTGTATAAAGGTCTGGCTTATCAGGCAATGGAGCGCTATGAGGAAGCTCTCGATGCCATTAAACGAAGCGTCGCGCACAATCCCGACGCTTTGCACCCACAAATACATCTCGCTGCCTGTTTAGGACTCCTAGGCATGAAAGCACCTGCGCGCGAAGCCCTGGCCCAAGTACGCAGAATGGTCCCAGGTTTTTCAATGGCCTGGGTGCAGACCTTTTTACCCTACATGCGTGCTACCGATCTGGAGCGCCTGACAGAAGGCCTACGTATAGCGGGACTAGATCAATGAGCAACAATTAGAAGTAGACAAATCAGAATATTGCGAAAGAGTAAACCATAGAAAACCAATAACCCTGAGAGTCTCTTAATGGGTCGACAGCCGTCTTTTACTATCGACAATCGAATGTCAGCTTCCGGTCAGCAGACCTTCAAATGTCTGGTTTCATAGGCAAATCGCAGCCAATTGTAGACCTTCAGCGTGAGAGACCGAAAGGCCGTACGTGGACGTCCAGTGAAGCTGATTAACTGACTCACGCCCTACCGCAACGCCATTAAATTGGCAATCAAAGCCTTGTTTGCGAGGCCCATTTCCTCGGCGATCTTATGCGCGAGATCGGCTTCTGGGCCACAACAAATAACTGTCGCCTCGTGGTGAGATTCTGTAGCCTGCTCGACAGACTTGATCAACGCAGCCTCCAGAATTTGCAATATCTTTTCGCGCTCATCTTCGGAAAGATCGGCCGATAATGCATCCTCGATCGCTAAGGTCGTTTCTTTGGATATTTTTGCTAGCGACATGGTTTACTCCCCTCGTTAGTGAAACTCTACATTCTACAGCCATACTCAGTTTTGCGTTAGCCCTGCTTGACTCCAGTTAGTCGAAATCGATGGGCTCAATTTCTATTAAAAGTCGTGTAACATCATCGGGAATAACTATATCGGGTCGACTCCAGCCATTGAGCGTTAGTTTTTAAATGACTGCTTTCCTGATAGTGGCCATTTAGATTCTTGTCTACCACACGGGAGACAACCTGGAATAGCAACCGTAATACGGGGGCTTGACAGTAACTCTCGATTAAAGCAGCGACCGTTCAGTAACCGGCTCGTGTTCGTATTGCATGAAAAATACTGAGGCAACCGGTTAATCGGAACAAATTAATCGGGGCGAAGTAGAAAATTTACCTTGTATTATTTTCACTGGCTGGTATTTACTAATAATCAGAATTCCCTAACTTAAAGAAGGAGAAAATAGTTATGAGTCAATTCGCCCCTGGAATGTTAATCAGTCCGGGAACACTGAAAAACGGTTTCTAAAATTTAACCAGGGAAATATCAGTCATGTTCAGGTTGCTCGTAGTTCCAATATCTATCGGGGTATTGGCTTTTTTATTTATCTATTTCATTGCGCCAGCAATTGTTCCCGAGCCGGGTATTGTCTCGTATGTCGCCGAGTTTGCCCTTTATTTGTCAAACTCGTATTTCGAAAATATATCGCGGATCATTGCCAGTTATATAGCCAATTTGAATCTGGCAATGGTCGCCTTGACGGCGGGATTACTTTTAACGGTAGTTATTCAACTAGTCGTGATAATTGGAGGCACGTTTATTTACATAATAAAATGGATAATATCGTGCCTGCAAAAAGATAGGGGTAAAGAGGTTGTACAGGATTTGCCACCTATCGATATGGACTCGAAATTTATGGGTTCGGTGCCAGGGGGGAAAATTCTCGGACGCGGCCTTGATTCGATTGACCGAGAATGACGGACTTAAATAGACAATAAATTGAGCTTGATACAGGATTTAATAAATCCCGATTTTCACGAGGTAATTTGAGTTTTCCGAGGAAATTAGAACCTTATAAATAAATCGCAATAAGGGCCTCTATGACTTGGCGATTACGATTTGGTCGTTTCTCGCCCCTGGGTAGTTTATTTTAAGGATCTATTTTCTCCAAAGGAGACGCTCGGATGCGTAAGTTGAGCTTCTGGGTTCGGCCATGAGCCGACATTCGAATGTCAGTAGTGATAGACAGGATTCGGCACACTCCGGACATTATGGCTGCGGAAGATGTGGCCGTTGTCGGCACGCCAGGTTGGTTGGAATTCGACTGGCTTGACCGATAGGAAGGGACAATGTATGAGAGTACGGGAGGGAACCAGTCAGATTTCGGATGCTCCAGAATTCGAAGGCGTCGTGAATCTCTTCCTTTACTTGCCGGAAAAAAGCAAATAGGGTTTCAATATTTCCTATACCCTGAACTGATCCATCACAATCGAATATTTGAAGCATTGATAACCGGAATCCAAAATGAATAATATTTTTGATCTAACAGGAAAGGTCGCACTGGTCACCGGTGCTTCGAGCGGTCTGGGGCAAAGTTTTGCAGAAACATTGGCACGATATGGAGCCAAGGTTGCGGTCGCAGCCAGACGAATTGATCGACTAGACGATACAGTTGCTCGGATCAAAAAGCTCGGAGGCACTTCGATCGCCATAAACATGGATGTCTCTGATAGAGAAGATGTGAGAGCCGGATTTTCTTTGGCAGAAGATGATTTAGGCCCACTAGATATCGTTATCGCTAACGCTGGAGTTGGAACGCGTGGAACGACACTTGATATGACGTCAAGCGATTGGAAATCGGTTATTGATGTAAATCTGAACGGGGTCTTCTACACTGCGCAAGAAGCTGCAGTGCGAATGAAAAAAAAAGGGATACAGGGCAGCATTATCACTACAGCTTCAATAATGGGTTTACGCGTCAAATCTGGAGCGCCTGCGTACACTTCATCCAAAGCAGCTGTTATTCAATTAAGTAAAGCCTTAGCGCTAGAATTCGCTGAATATGGAATTCGAGTTAATGCTCTTGCTCCAGGCTATTTTGAGACAGAACTCACTGAAAAATTTTTACATGGCGAAAAAGGCCGCAACTTGATCGATACTATTCCCATGAAACGTACAGGTAGGTATCAAGAACTTGATGGTGCGTTACTGCTTCTTGCTTCAGAAGCGGGCTCATTCATGACTGGCACTGTTATTTCTGTCGACGGAGGTCATCTGGTTAATTCACTATAGTTAAACCTATCAAGCGATTAATACCGATAGCCATTATGGGCACTTTTGAGACTAACCCGATCGATTCGTGAACAACAGCTTTTACTATCAAGCCGATTTTCTCGATAGCAGACCTCTGCAGTTTATTGGGAATTGTCGCTGAACGGCCAACTGCGGTCATTCATCAATGCGGAAATCACAGTAATAGGATGGTTTTGGTTTCAATCGATACTGACCCTATCGATACGCATGGTAAAGCTCAACACCGAGCTGGGAGGCGAAGTTGCTGGTCGATACGGGATTCGTTCTATTCCCACTATGATTGTGTTTAATAATGGTCAGGAAGATGCACGCCAGTCCGGTGCGATGAACGCTCAGGCAATCATAAACTGGTGCGGTCGGCAGCGGGCTGAACAACCACCCGGGTTGCAATTTTATTATACCAACAACCCCAGACTAATGGTTTCAACCTGGTCTTCGTCTGCATACTTTAGACGAA
>CAXMRQ010000030.1:0-3464 GCA_964196115.1 uncultured Gammaproteobacteria bacterium | reverse complement strand
TGCTGTGCGAGCAAATCACGTGCGCGGTAAAGGGTCTGCTGCGAGTCAAAATATACACCGCTAACCCTGTCGAATTTAAATGTTTTTAAATCCAGCGGCTTAATCGATACACCATTCCAGCCCTGCATTAACGCTGCTATTTGATCCGCATCCAATTGGCGGATAAAGAAAATTGACTGCTGAGCATGCAGGAAAATCTGTAATGGCCCGCTAGCGGTACTGAGCCAGAATTCGAGGCGAACTCCCTGACGGGTATCCTGCCAGTGTCGGGTCAATAAAAAACCTGGGATCATCGATTAACTGGAAGTATCGGCTGCTGATTTCAAGGCCTTTTTGCTAGCCTCTCTTTTATTCACTGACGGGTTAGCGAATAAATGCGTCAATAACGCTAGCAATAAGATACCGCCGCCGATAAAACTGCTGATTGCAGGGGTTTCGCCGACCACCAGCCAAACCCAGACCGGAGCCAATAGTGGTTCGCCTAATGCAAATAAGGTGAGCTCCACCGCTGGTACCGTAACCGAAGCAACGGCAAACATAATGCTGCCGATACCGAGCTGGATAATACCCAGCCCGGCACACATCAAAAGTTCCTGCGCAGGAATTACCAGCCCGTTACCCACCGTCATCGCCATGATGCCAGAAGGCAGTGCTGAAAATATCCCTGCGTATAAAATAGCCGGGGTCATATCAACCGCCTTACCCTTGCGCAATATGATGGCGTAAAGCCCGAAGCCGAGTATGCCAAATAATGCCACCAGATCGCCAAAAAGACTGCCTGCTACCGGATTGCCACCCACCATGACTGTCAGGCCCAGCGCCGCCAGAGCGATAGCAACCCAGGTCATGCGCGAAACCGATTCGCCAAGCAGCATCCAGCCAAATAATGCGGCGACGACCGGGCCGGTTGCCATCACCATGGTGGCGTTGGCTATTGTCGTGTGCTGCATCGCGATGATATTGCTAAACATCGCGATACCAATAAAAATACCACCCAATATTGCCTTGCGTCCGGAAGCTATAATTACCTGCCAGAAATTTGCCCTATATTTGAAAACAAGGTATGCGAGCAGAAACAACGCTAGCGAAGTTGATCGGTAAAAGTTGATCTGCCATTCATCGGAGGTTTCCAGCAATCGAATGATGAGCCCGGTTAAACTCCAGAATATCGGTGCTAACAGCGCCAGAAGACGATTACGGAGCTCTATTGTCATGAATAGACATTTAGGCGTGATAGTAAGTCGGGCGCAGTATACGTGAATTGTCTAATTTGCGGGAATAGCAGTTTAACAAATGTTCTCGCAAAGGCGCAAAGTACGCATAGGGAAGAACCGAGATTAGGGGCCATATAAAACATAAAACTAACAATCCTGTTTTCTGTCTTTTACCTGGCGTGCTTAGCGTCTTTGCGAGATAAATTACCTGTCTGCAATAGTCACTGGTATCTGTGCAGCCAATATTTCAAAAATCGCTTTGGCCTTCTCGGATCGTCCATCGTCGCGAAAATAAAGCACAACATCCAGTTCGGCAGAACCCAACCTGGATTCTAGTGATACCAGGGTTCCGTCTTTGAGCTGGTTTTCAATCATGCCCTGTGCCAACCAGGCGACACCCATATCGGCGAGTACCATTTCTTTCAGGCTGGCAGAAAAAGCCGATTCACAAATCACCTCAAGACGATAGTCACGCAGTACCATAGGCAGACAGGTATTTGCCAGTACATCGGCCAGAAATCCGCCCTGTTGATGCATTAGTAGTGGGATATTGCCATCAAATAGGGCATCAAGACTGTCAAAGCCATCGATAAATCGGGCACTGGCAACGGGTAATAGCGAGTCTTTTTCCAGTTCTATACGACTGATGGAGCGATATGAAAAATCGAAGCGTCGATGATCGGTTTCGTAGCACAGCAAAAAATCTGCGTCTTTCAAAAACAGGGCTTCGCAATCGTAATTATTAGCTGGATTCACCCGGTATGCGGTATCGGGCAGAAATTGCTTAATCGAACGAATCAATCCAGGGAAGCGCGACATCGCCAGTGTATGTTGGGCAACAAAAGTAATCCTGTTGCTGGTTTCCACCTGAGTTTGTGCCATGTTACGCAACGCATAAAATCGACGTATCAAGTCACGCACCTGTTCATCTAAAGCCTGCCCTAGCGGCAGGATGCTAATCGGTTTGGTGCTGCGGTCGACAAATCCAACACCTAACCAGTCTTCCAGTAAACGGATGCGGCGCGAGAATGCGGGCTGAGTGACATGGCGTCGTGCGGCCGCTCGCGTGAAAGACTTTTCTTCCAGTAACACCACCAGGTCTTCCAGCCATTTAAGATCCATGAATTACTCCTGCAATTTGCTCATGCCCGCATATTATAAAGATATTTAACATTAGCCAAAGGAAATAGCATTATTTTGGCCGATAAATCTATGTAATTATGTTTAAAACTAATTCTGGAGTTCAAAAATGCATCTATCCCGCTTCCCGCGCCTACATTTCGCCCACCTGCCGACGCCGCTCGAACCGATGAATCGGCTGAGTGAAGCACTCGGCGGGCCGAACCTGTGGATCAAGCGCGACGACTGTACCGGCTTGTCGTCAGGCGGCAACAAAACCCGCAAGCTCGAATTCCTGATGGCCGATGCGCAGAAAAGCAAGGCTGACACCATCGTCACCCAGGGTGCGACCCAATCCAACCATGCACGTCAGACCACAGCGATTGCGGCAAAAATGGGGCTGGAATGTCATGTTTTACTCGAAGATCGTACAGGCTATGAAGACGAAGCTTATGTTTACAATGGCAACGTGTTACTCGATCAACTGCATGGTTCGACTATATCCAAACGCCCTGCCGATACCGATATGAATGCGGCGATGGAAGAGTTGGCGCAACAATTACGCGACGATGGTAAAAATCCCTACATCATCCCTGGCGGCGGTTCGAACGAAATCGGCGCGCTCGGTTATGTCAACGCGGCAATCGAACTGATGACCCAGGCGAACGACCGCTCACTGCGAATCGACCATCTGGTCCACGCTACAGGTAGCTCAGGTACCCAGGCCGGCCTGGTACTCGGCATGGAAGGCATGAACAGCGGCATCCCAGTCTATGGGGTCGGCGTTCGTGCCCCTAAACAAAAGCAGGAAGAAATGGTTTATAGTCTGGCGCAGCGCACGGCTGAATATATGGGCCTCAACCCCAATGTGGTGCAGCGTGAAAAAGTCGTCGCCAATAGCGACTATGTCGGCGATGGTTATGGCCTGCCAACCGCGGCAATGGCCGAAGCGGTGAAAATGATGGCGCAGTACGAAGGTATTTTGCTCGACCCCGTTTATTCCGGTAAGGGTTTTTCCGGGTTGATCGATTTAATCCGCAAAGGTCATTTTAAGAAGGGTGAAAATGTTGTATTCCTGCATACCGGTGGTAGCATTTCGTTATTCGGTTATCCGAATGTATTCGATTTGCC
>CAXMRQ010000029.1:0-11688 GCA_964196115.1 uncultured Gammaproteobacteria bacterium | reverse complement strand
AGGAAACGCAGTTGGGTGCGAAAAAGACGCGTTTGGCAGCTCCTTTGCATCCTGCAAACACTGCATTAGTGCATCCATGCACGTCATATTGGCGCATAGTGCCTGTCAAATAATTCGTAGTTACCTACATGGACGTAGGGTATGCAGATAATGCAGGAGCAATTACCTGTCACCTTATTGGTGATGAGAAGTTATTTGGTTTTCTAGTGATGCGGCACTCCGATGCGCCAAGAGCTCGCTTAAAAGCGCCTACTTTTGGTGCGTGGACTTTCGTGATCCAACTGCGTTTTCTAGGTTAAAGGGCAGTGGCGTAGCCACTGCCCGGTCTTTTATATCACAATAATTAATTAAGCTGCTTTTTCGCTGCCGGACTGGTGCTCCAGCACTTTACCGGTTTGATTAATCACAATTGATTTCGGCTTCATCGCCTCGGGTATCTCTTTTACCAGGTTAACGGTTAGCAGGCCGTTGCTCATATCTGCGCCGGAAACCTCGACGTGATCGGCAAGATTAAATTTTCGCTCAAATGCGCGATTGGCAATTCCCTGATATAAATAATTACGTTCGGTTTTATCATCGTCTTTCTTGCCACGTACAGTTAGTACGCCTTTTTCTACCTGGATATCCAACTCGCTTTGTTCAAATCCGGCAACAGCCAGGGTAATAGCATACTGGTCATCGCCACGAGCTTCGATATCGTAAGGTGGATAACCACCTGTGGTTTTTTCTGATTGCAGGGCATTATCGAGTAATGATCCCATGCGGTCAAAGCCTATGCTGCTGCGGTAAAGTGGGGTTAAGTCTATTCTGGTCATAGTAAATTCTCCATTAGAAGCAATTAGTATTAAAGGTTTTAGTACGATCACCATTCCCTTAGAGACATGGCATTCGTGATTACTAATTGGGGTTCAATGGCAGAATTTTCAAGCGGTGACTATATTTCATTTCGGCAATAACGCGCCTATCAAGTAAATCCCGCAACCCGGAATCAACCTCGGAACGACGGCTATGGCGCCACTGATAAACGATGCAGGTTAGTTTTCGATCCACTTTTCCAGCATCAGCCGTAAGGCATCTAGTGACGGCGAAGAAATCAATCAGGCCGCAAGTGCCTATTCTGATCCCGACAAGTTTATCTCAGCCTGAGAAGGCGAACCGGGACACCCTTCATTACTGGGCGTTCTAGTTAACTACAATGGCGGGAAGGAAGGCAAGACGCTTTACCTGGCTAGAACGGCATTTAATGGTAATACTAGCTTTGGTATGGCAGATCCGCGCGATGTCGATCGATCCATGGTTCAGATGGAGCAGATTTGGCCCGGAATCAGTGCCAGGTATACCGGCAAGACTCTGGTTACCAACTGGTGGAAAAATCCTTATTCTGAAGGTACTTTTGTATCTCCAGCCGTCAACACCATGACTGTCTAGTGGGGTGAGCAATGGGAGACCGAGGGCAATATTTACTTTGCCGGAGAGGCCTGCGACGAAGATGTCTGGTCGTATATGGCTGTGCAATCAGATCGGGTGAACGGGTTGCCACGGAAATCGCGCAAGGATAAACAATAGTCGTGATAAACAGGAACTGCTTTACGCGGTTCCTGTTTGCTCAACCCATGTTCTGTAGTAGATCTCAAGTACAGAGCTTTAACATCCAATCAGAACGTTTTGCGACCGGGGCCAAGTAATGGACAAAGAAAATAATGGTCACCCTCGTCCATGACGCTATCGCCATTCAAATCAACCCACCAGCGACCACCCAGATGACCTGGTTGGCCCGGCCCGAATTCAGTTGTCAGGCCATCCATAGTGGGTATCAGTTGTTGGAAATTGCCAAGCGATGGCAATGGGTCGGCTACTACAATCGAATCAAAATAAAGGCCCTGCGATGTTACAAAAATAGTAGGTCCGGTTCCACGACCTGTGTTACGTTCCTTTGCAGATGCAACGCTACCGAAGATCATTACTAAACTAACCAGGGCTATAGATATTAATCGTGGTGAAATTTTCATTATGTGACTCTCCTTATTTGTGGTTAAGAGAGTTCAGTATCTGTCACTGGCTTCACGTCATTGTCGCGTAATTGTCACAAATTGATAACATTGCAATCTATTGTTTCAAACAGCGCCTCCGGCGTTGAGCTCGAAACTAAAAGTTGTTCCATGATCAAGTTCGCTGCGGACTTTAATCACGCTGCCATGTAACTCAAGTATACGTTTTACTATGGCCAGCCCGAGGCCGGCACTGTGACTATCAGAGGCATTTTTATCCTGCTGATAAAAGCGTTCAAAAATTCGAGAGACATCCTGAGGCGGAATGCCACATCCATTGTCAGCGACTCGCACCACGACATTCGTTGAGTCGATATCAACATTGATGCTAACTCGCCCGCCGTTTGGCGTGTGACGCAAACCATTTTCCAGCAAATTCTCCAAAACGCGTTGCATCATGCCGATATCGCCATAAACCACGGGCACCTGCTGATTTATATTCGCATCCAGCCGAATCGATTTTTGCTCGGCGCGTAACTGAAAGGATTGAGCCACATCCTGCACCAGCTCGCCCATCGAAAATGGCTCTGAATAAACCACCGATTCGCAGGAGTCGAGTTTAGCCAGCTCGAACAATTCATCGACCAGATGTCCCAGACGTTGACTGTGAAGTAACGCCGTCTGTAAATACTGTTTTTGATCGGTTTTGGACAGGTCATCGTTTTTCAGTAACAGGGTCTCCAGATATCCACGCATTGTCGTCAAAGGTGTACGTAAATCATGCGAGACATTGGCTACCATTTCGCGGCGCATGCCATCCATACGTCTGAGTTCGTCAATCTGCTGATTAATTTTCTCGGCCATGGTATTAAACTGCAGGCCGAGTTCATCAACTTCGTCATTATTCTGTGCAGTGTTATCGAATCGCACCGAACGATCAAATTCACCACTTTTACCAATATACTTTCTCATCGTATCGCCGAGCGCACGTAGTCGTCGGGTTAACAGTGCAAATACGATCAAGCCACAAATCATTGCAGCGCCAAGTGCAGCGAGTAGCACGAATAACGCGGAGTCGAGGATGTAACTATCGCGCAACAATTGCACGATATCATCGTATTTTTCGCCGCCGAGTACGATATACAAATAGCCCTGTGAGCCGTTGCTACTGACTATCTTTGCCGCCGAAAAAACTTTTTTCCCGGTGGGATCACGAGGATCGTCACCCTCAATCGGAAATTGTGCCTCCTGTTCGAGAAACCGTTTTACCGGTTCCAGCGCTATCACTGTACGCTGTACCTTTCCTTGCGGTGCAGAATAGGCCATTACCTTACCCTGCATATCGAGCAAGTAAATTTCTATACTGGGATTAATCACCATCAGTTGGTCAAATAGCTGATTTAGTGCAGCGCGATTAACCTGTTGGCCCTGAATCAGTGGCTGATCATCGACAATATTCGCCGCCAGTTTACTGTTCAGTTTCTGCGATACCTCCTGCTGGTACATATCACTGGAATGCCGGATGAGTTGATTTAGAATTAAACCCATGACGCATAATAAAATAAATAATGTTAGCGCCAGGCGGCTATACAGAGTACGAAAAATCATGCCTCGTTTTCCTGTAGTTTATCGCCAGAGAACTTGTAACCGACACCCCAAACTGTCGTCACAAAGCTGGGGTTGGCAGGGTTAATTTCAATTTTTGCGCGCAGACGGTTGATGTGCGAATTAACCGTATGTTCGTATCCATCGTGACCATACCCCCATACGCTATCCAGCAGTTGTGCGCGAGTATAAACTCGACCGGGATTACTGACAAAATGCCATAATAAATCGAATTCCTTGGCGGTTAACTCGACACTGTTTTCACCCAGTAACACCTGCCGTTTTGCCGGGTCAACACAAAGATTGCCAAATTGCAGCGCTTCAATTTCATCGGAATTGGTGGAGGATTGATATTGGTCTGAGCGGCGTAAAATTGCATTAACTCTTGCCACCAGCTCAGGAACGCTAAATGGTTTTGTCAAATAATCATCGGCACCGACTTCGAGGCCTAGAACCCGATCCAGCTCTGATGTCCTGGCCGTCAGCATTAACACCGGAGTATAAATATTTTCACAACGCAAAGATCGGCAAACGTCCATTCCGTCCATGCCAGGTAACATCAAATCAAGAATTACAAGGTGATAATCGCCGGTTAACGCCTTGCGCAACCCGGCATTGCCCTCTGCTGCATGATCTACCTGCATATGTTTACTACGCAGGTTAATCATCACCAGATTGGCGATGTCGGGATTATCTTCGATGACAAGAACTTTTTTTCGCATATTAACTGGTTATATCCGCCTGCCAGGGGCCTGTCGGACTTAGGTGGTCGTCACGAGGATAATTTCGACAGACTCCTGGACAGGCGATTGCTGTTAAGTACCTCTGAAATACATTCATAAGGATATCAGGCAGATGTCACATTTTCATCACATCATGTAATTTGCGCTACACTTACATAGTGCGCGTTATTCCGGCGCAAATAAAACCTGATCTGTAATTAATTAATGTTAGGCCTTAAAAATATTCAACTATAATAACGCTGACTGGCAGAGCCATTGCCACTAGCCAACTTAACTATTCAGAGACGAAAATATGAATAAATTAATATTAGCCATCAGTGCAGCCAGTATTATAGCCTTATCTGGTTGTGAAACATTTGATGCGTACACGGGAGAAAGTAAGACCTCGAGTACTGCCAAGGGCGCTGGCATTGGCGCGGGTATCGGGGCAGCTCTGGCCTATGTGCAAAACAGGGATAAAAGTAGTGCAGATCGCAAAAAGGCGATGCTCAAAGGGGCCGGTATCGGCGCTATTGCAGGCGGCAGCGTCGGCTATTACATGGACACGCAGGAAGCTAAGCTGCGCAAACAGTTGCGTAACAGCGGGGTTAGCGTTGAACGCGACGGCGACAATATTAATCTGATTATGCCGAGTAATATCACCTTCGAGTCTGGCGGTTCTACGCTGAGCAACAGCTTTTACGAAGTCATGGATTCGGTGGTACTGGTGGTTCAGGAATTTAATAAAACCGTCATCGTATCGGCCGGGCATACCGACTCGCAGGGATCAGATAGTTATAACCAGTCATTATCAGAACGCCGCGCCCATACGGTATCAGGATATCTACGACATAAGGGCGTAGTTGAAGCACGTCTTGAAACAATTGGCTTCGGTGAAACACAGCCGGTTGCCGACAATGCGACTGCCGAAGGAAGAGCGCTCAACCGCCGCGTCGAAATAACACTGTTTCCGATTACCGAAGGCTAATCAAAATCACCAAACGCAAGAGGGATTTTAGCCCCCTCGCGTTTTATCCAGGAAACAATTAACAACAGTTTCGATAATCTGTAAAGCTTGTAACTCCTGTTTGCCATTCCCCGGCAATGAGATTGCTTAGTACTCAGTTCGATAATTGTGTCACAGAATTTTGAATAAAAATCCGCTAGAATTTCAAGCCTTGATTGATATCAATGCTTCTCACTCAGCCACTTTAAAGATAGACTAATACACAAGGTAGGTATTTACCTTTGCCTGAAATTAGACACGGAATCGAGCGCTAAATGAAATATGAATAAGTTGCTTAAGGTTGATACAGGAAACCTGCAAACAGGCATGTACATCTCTGCGCTGGATCGTCCCTGGTTAGAGACACCGTTTCTGATCCAGGGTTTTTATGTCAAGGATAAGAATGATATCGGCATCATCAGCGGTATCTGCGACCATGTATATGTCGATACTGCAATTTCCACTAGAACAATAACCAGTAAAATGTCTACCGTAAGTTCGGCGATGGGTTTTGATTCTGTCACAACTGAAATCACCATTACAGATAGTGACACCGATAATCAGGACAAGGGAACTAGCAAACCTGTCCGTTTATTCCCCGACAAAAAACTTGTGCGCTACGGCGATGCCACGAACTGGAAAAGTGAGGGCTCTGCTGCAGAACAGGCGATAGCAGGACTTTATAGCAGTCTGACCGAGCAACTATCTCGAACGCTAAAAGGCAGCCCGCTGGAATTACCCAGGATTAAGCAAGCCGTCGAACCGATGATTGATTCGGTTATTCGCAGCCCGGACGCCTGTATCTGGCTGGCACGAATGAAACAGCGGGATAATTATATTTACGAACACTCGCTGGGTACCGCAATCTGGGCAGTAGCGCTGGGACGACAGTTAGGTCTGCCAAGAAAAGACCTGCGCTCGTTGGCAATCGGTGGCTTATTATTCGATATTGGCAAACTACAGCTTGATAGCGACATTTTGAATGCAGAACGCCGCCTCTCGAGCAAGGAATCGAGATTAATGAAAAAACATGTCGAAGCTGGCGTTAAACTCTTGAAGGAAGGTGGGATGACGAACCCGGATGTCCTCGACATGGCTTCCTACCACCACGAACGCCATAATGGCACAGGTTATCCCCAGGGTCTGGTTGGAGACGAGATACCGGTGTTTGGTCGAATAGCAGCGATTGTCGATTGCTATGATGCAATTACCAGTGATCGCATTTATGCCAGTGCCCTGTCGCCCTCGGTGGCGATAAAACAGCTATACGACTGGAAGGACGTTTATTTCCAGGCGGAGATAATCGAAGAATTTATCCAGGCTATCGGTATTTATCCGGCAGGCACGCTGATCGAATTAACTTCTGGAGAAGTGGCTATCGTCGTAGCCGCATCCCGTTCGCGTCGTCTACGGCCCGAGATTATGTTGTTACTCGACAAGGATAAAAAACCGCTGAGTGATATGAAATTCATCGACCTGAAGGAAGTGACAGAGACCGAAAAGGGAACTCCTCTAGATATCATCAATAGCTTGGAGTCGAATGCCTATGGAATCGATTTAAGCGCGATAAGTTTATGACTGGTGCTTCTTGAATCAATTACCCTCTATCGACCGACAGGTATTTCTCGATTCGCTAACGCAATATTTGAATGCAAATGATCAGGGAACCCTGGGGCTGTTGCTCATAGATGTAGTAAATTTATATAAAACTAATCACAGTTATGGTTATAACTGCGGTGATCAGACATTGCAGCACTGCTTTACTCAATTGCAATCAATCAGTCGGCTACCGGATACTGTATTTCGGATTGGCGATCACCTGTTTGCGTTTATTCTTCCGGAATTAAATTCACCCGCATTTATTGCCCTGGCGTTTAACAAAATTAGCAGCCTGCTGCAGCAGGATCTAATCATCGATGAGCAGCCCATTGATCTTGATTTCCGAATTGGTATTGCCTTAAATGAAGCGACAGAATTTACTGCTGAAAAGACACTGCTTATTGCGGAAGCCTCATTGAAGCAAGCGAAAACTAGCCAACACGGGTCGTTCAGTTTAGACCAGACTGAGAGCGAAATAAATAAAACACAGTTGCTCGAAAAACTATTCGCCGAAAGATTAAAAGCCAATGATTTTATGCTCTATTACCAGCCAAAAGTAAATTTGCAAACCGGTGAAATCGATAGCGCTGAAGCACTACTGCGCTGGGAAATTGCCGAACAAAAATTTGTTTCCCCACAAGTAGCAGTCGAAATTGCAGAAAAAACCGGGCAGAGCCTGGCCCTGACCAAATGGGTGATACATACCGCTATACGCCAGCTTAAAGACTGGGAGAAACAGGGATTACAGGTCTCCGTATCGGTCAACATACCCGCCAACCTGATACAGGATCCTGAACTATTTACTCTGGTTCAAGATTCGCTGGCAATCTGGGGTGTCCACAGAAGCCGCTTAACCCTGGAGATTACCGAATCGGCGATCATTGAGGATATAAAAGCCGGGTTTGATAATCTTCAAAAACTGAAACAGTTTGGTGTCGACATTTCCATCGACGATTTCGGAACGGGTTATTCCTCACTATCCTACTTTAAACAAATCCCTGCGAATGAATTAAAAATTGATAAAAGTTTCGTGCTCAACCTGCTGAACGACACACAGGATCAGGAAATTGTAAAAATCATCATCGAAATTGCTCAATTGTTTGAGTTAAAGCTGGTGGCTGAGGGAATTGAAAACCAGCAAACATATGATTGTCTGAAAAATCTGGGCTGCGACTATGGACAGGGTTTTCACATGTCCAGGCCACTACCCGCGGAGAAATTTTATCAATTATTGCAATCGAAAAGTCCTGCTTAATCTGCATTATCCCGACCGACAATTTCAATCCTCCTGTTACAGGCTACTGGGTTAGCAAATATATCAAGATAAGGACTGTGCCTGTCACCCTCATCAAATACCCGGAATAAATCTTCCTCCGGGGCACTGCTTTGCACACGTACACAATACCGCACTTCGCTATAACCGGGTCGGTTATCAGAGGTGCCGAATAACACACCATCGTCCGAGTCCGCCTGAATCTCAACTTCCAGACTATCAATTGGCACTTCCAGCTTCGACGCCCAAAGCATATAGCCGATAGCGATACAGCTTCCTAATGCAGCCCTGCCCAGGACACCGGGCGTGGGTCCAGAGTTTGAGCCACCGGCCTTAAACGGCAGATCGGCGTTTAATTTCCAATCGCCTTCTTCGGTCTAGCAAGAGAGGCCATCAGTAATGCGGGTTGTTGATACCAGGGTATTACAACCTCTATCGGGGTTTACCGTCAGCTGCTCAGCCACGCGGTCAATACTGGATTTTATTTCATTTTGAGATATCACTCGAACCTCCTATAGTTCATCCGACCATTAGACACAAGAACTGAGTGGCATTATTGCGCAATGATTGTCGCAGGGCTACCGGAGTAGCCTTTATGTTGGGGTTCGTTCCTCATCCCAACCTACGAACTGACTATGATGAGTTACCCGGAAACATGAGTTTGTTACCGCCAATTGTCAGGCTTGTAAAAAATTCTCTGTCGTCGACACAGCTGCAAAAAGTCCATCAAGCGAGGCCATAAAGGTATCCTGTACCGCCGATGCGGGCACGGTTCGCCCTTCAAACTGAAGATCTTTGGTGGCACAGGCATCGGAAATAAGTTGACAGTTATAACCTAGATCAAACGCCGCACGAACCGTCGTATCGATGCACATTTGCGTCATTGCACCACAGACTACCAGTTGTTCTACATTCGTGTTTTTTAATAAATCCTGAAGCCCAGTGTCTCGGAACGCACTGGGAAAATTTTTCACCACAACCGGTTCATCCCCTTGCGGTTTTACACGCTGGTTAATTTCACAACCTTCAGTCTCAGGAACAAAAAATGTTGCCCCCGGTCTTACCGATAAATGTTGAATATGAAATATCGGCGCTTTCTGGTCGCGAAAGCGATTCAGTAAATTGCGACAATTGTCCGCTGCGGCTTCCATTCTAACCAGCTCCATACTACCGCCTTCGAAATAATCATTTTGAACATCGATAATAACCAGACCTTGTTTCATTGAGTGACCTTTTAAAGATTAAATTGGAAGCCCGGAGGGTATCCGGGATGAATTGATTTTATCCGGGACTAATCAATACGCACTACCACACAGCCACCGAAACCACCCTGTTCGATCAGTTCGTGTGAGCGCACCATATCTTCGAAATCGAGTGTATGCGCGATGCGATGCTTTAATTCATCATTGGCTAGTTTGGCATAAATGTCAGCAATTGCTGCCTGCTTGGCAGCTTCCGGCATCGCGTAAACAATGACAAAGTGCAACGTCAAGTCAAGGTACATCATTTGCAGAAACGGAAGTTTCGGTTCTGCCTGACTCGAGGAATAAGTCGAAATAGTGCCACCAACGCGAATCAATTTGAGTACTTCGGGCAAATTGTTACCGAACTCGAGGTCAATCACACGATCCACTTTTTCGCCCTGCGTAAAATCCAACACAGCCTCTGACCAGTTATCCTGTCGATGATTAACGACACAATCGGCGCCTATTGACTCGCAGGTCGCTTTATCAGCATCGTTACTGGCCGTAGTGATGACGCGCGCACCCGCTTGCTTCGCCCATTGAATCGCATAGTAGCCGACTCGCCCGGCACCACCGGTAACCAACAGGGTTTGCCCATCGACCGGGCCATCGGCAAAAACGCAACGGTGCGAAGTCATCGCCGGAATACCCAGGCAGGCGCCGATATCAAATGAGGTATTTTCCGGCAATTTTGCGGCTCGCGAGGCTTCGATAGCCACATATTGCGCCGCAGTGCCAAGTTGTCGCCCGAATTGAGCCTGGTAAACCCAAACCCGCTCTCCGATTCTGTCCGGCGATACACCTTGTCCTACTGCTTCAATCACGCCAGCACCGTCACTATGCGGAATGACCAGCCCACCGTCGAGTAGATTAGGCGCGGATCCGGCACGCTTTTTCACGTCCGAAGGATTAACGCCGGTGGTTTTCATGCGGATTAATACTTCGCCCGCCGATACCTGTGGTTTTGGTAAGTCGCCTACAGCCAGGGTTTCATCGGCAGGGCCGAATTTATCAAACCAGACCGCGCGCATATTGGTTTTTTCGTTCATATATATAATCTCTCCTGGAGTCTGTCGGACTCCTAATCTAGCCAGTTAGATAAACTTTCAGTATTACCATCAACACTCATCGCCTGACCCGAAATACTCGCGCCAGCGTCTGAGCTTAAAAAAACCGCCATATTCGCGACATCCTCGGCACTGATGAATTTACGTAAGGAACTCTGGCGTTGATACAACTGCCGGATTTCATCAGGCTGCATACCACGCCCCGCAGCATCACGCTCGATAACGCCATCGATTCTCGGGCCTTCAACGCTGCCGGGGCAAATTGCATTAACTCGAATATTAAAAGGCCCTAGCTCCATCGCCCAGGTTTTAGTGAGGCCTATGATAGCCCACTTTGCAGCCACGTAGGGTGAACGCAACGGACAGCCATATAGTCCCGCAGAAGAAGACATATTGACGATGGAGCCACCATTACGCTTTAACATCGGCACTGCCAGTCGAGCCACATAAAAATTACCCGAGAGATCGATAGCGATGGTTTGCTGCCAGGATTCTATTTCAATATCTTCAACCGCAGCAGTCGGTCCAGCGATACCTGCATTATTAATCAGTATATCCAGCCGACCATATCTGGATTCGATGTCGGCAAACATAGCACCCACCTGTGCAGGATCGGATACATCACAGAGACTGGTGGATAATTCCGGGTGGGCTGCGCGACACTCGTCGAGTAGATCCTGCGATACATCACAGATATGGACTTTGGCGTCGAGAGACAAATAGGCCTCGGTGATAGTCTGGCCGATACCGGAACCTCCGGCTGTCACCAGTACTACCTGATTACACAGGGAACTCGAATCATTACTTACCATGAGCTACGCCGCAGTGATATAAAAAACACCGCACTTTAAACCAAATTGACTGCAATAGGAAAGCGCGAATATTGCTTCGCTCGAAAAGTTTGTGGGCAGATAATAACCCCTGTGACGATAGCGATTCGAACGTTATAATTGTCTCCAGTCAAGGTACTAGCACGGAAAATTCATAAATCATGCACAATCTCACTTGTCTATTGATTCCACAAGAAATAGTTCCTCAGTCGCTCGGAATCACTGATACGAGACTTCTTCGGATATTTCCTTGTGAAATCAATATACTGCGCCATCTTCGCGCAGATTTATGAAATTTCTGGGCTAGAACTAACGATGTAAGAATCTAATGATCCAGTCCTACTCGGCGTCGGG
>CAXMRQ010000028.1:0-47928 GCA_964196115.1 uncultured Gammaproteobacteria bacterium | reverse complement strand
CTATTCAGACGATTGTCGCAAAGCGCCACGATACCTCGATCATCAACGTCTCTGATCAAACGCCCTACTCCCTGCCTAAGACTGATTGTTGCTTCGGGAATTTGAATATCAATAAATGCATTGCCGCCATTTTCGTTAGCGAGTTGCAGGCGCTTGCGATAAACCGGGTCTTGTGGAGACTTGAACGGCAACTTATCAATAATGACACAACGAAGTTGATCACCCTTAACGTCGACACCTTCCCAAAAACTACTGGTGCCAAGTAACACTGGATTATCGCTTTGCAGGTATTGTCGCAGTAATTCACTACGCTGATAGTCACCTTGTACAAAGAGTGGATAGTCGACTTTAGAGCGTAGATAATCAGCGGTCCAGGTCAGCATGCGATAGCTGGTGAACAGGATAAAGCAGTGTCCGCTAGTTATTTTTAGCAGTTCACAACACAGTTCACCGAATGCTTTCGCATAGTTGGCGTCTGACGGATCGGGTAAAAACTCAGGGATATATAGCAACGCCTGTGACGCGTAGTCAAAAGGACTATCAAACTGGTTTGTCTCCATGTCATTGATTCCGAGCCGTTCACCATAGTATTTGAAAGACTGCTGCGAACTCAGCGTTGCGGAAGTAAAAAATACTGATTCACAGGATGAGGCATCCAGTTTCTGCCGGAATGAGTCGGATATCTCAAGCGGCGAAGTTATCAGGCGAAAATTACGCTCGCTCCACTCGTACCAGCTAACCTGGGTATCTTCTGGAGCAAGATAGTTTTCAAATATTTGTCCGACCGATTCGAGACGCCTGAAACAACTGGCTAATTCTTTACCACGACTGGCCAGTACTTCCAGCACTACCAATAATTCGTTAATCGATTTTCGAAGTCCTTCGACTGCCTTTTGTATCGGCGGCGCATATTCAATTCGAGACCACTCAGACTTTTGCGGGAACTGCCCCAGTGTTAATCGAAAGTCTGCCACGGTTTTTTCTAACTGTTTACTCGGTAACCGAAGTTCTTTCGAGTCAGGCGCTTCTGATACTTCCGCTTCTAGTACATCTTTACTCAGAGTTTCGAGCTGGCGCATGCTCAGGCTACTACCAAAAAAATGACTGGCAATATCGGGTAACTGATGCGCCTCGTCAAATATCAACACTTCGGTTTCGGGCAAAATTTCACCGAAACCTTCCTGTTTTAAAGCCAGGTCTGAAAAATATAAGTGATGGTTTACTACCACTAAGTCAGCATCCATGGCTTTTTTACGCGCTTTTACCACAAAGCAGTAATCATAGTCTGGACATTCACCTCCGAGGCAGTTATCGGCATTTGATGTCGCATAAAACCACAGGCGATCATTTTCCGCTATGCCGGCGAATTCGCTGATATCGCCGTTCTCACTTTCGTTAGCCCAGTCGCTTAAGGTTGAAAACAATGCCGCCATTTCGCGACCCTGAAATCTTTTTTGCTGACGAAATTTGGCCATCCGGTACAGGCAACAATAATTACTACGACCTTTTAGCAAGGCAATTTTTTTAGAGCTAACCACCGCTTTCCTGATCAACGGGATGTCTTTGTAAAAAAGCTGATCCTGCAGGTTTTTCGTGCCAGTAGAAATGACGACTTTTTTGTCACTGAGAAAAACAGGCACCAGGTAGGCAAACGATTTACCGATTCCTGTACTGGCTTCAATAATATGGCTCTCAGCATTGGCTATCGCCTCAGCAATCAAATTGGCCATGCCGAGTTGACTCTGCCGGGGTTTGAAGTTGTCGATCTGTTCACGAATGACACCATCAGTACCGAGGATCGCAGGCACATCTAGTTCCGATGCAAGTGTTGGCACCTCTAAGTTACCTCACACTGCGATTTTAAAGCCGCGTTAGCGCGGTCGAGATCATCCAGTTCAGCGCTGTAACTGACTGAACGTTTGATCATTTCAAGGCACCTGCCGTATTGCTGACTATGCCAGTATGATTGTGCCAGATAGTGCCAGCTAAACGCGTTACGAGGATCAATCTTGATCGCGCGTTGAAGATATTCGACAGATTCGGCGAAGCGTCTTTGACCGATGGCAGAAATTGCCCTGCGATGCAATTCGGCTACCGGGCCAATGCTACGTTCGGATGAAACAGACGCAGATTGATAGTAATCGGGTACGATTCCGGGGCCGGTACAGGAGGCGAGCAAAATCACCCATATCAGCAAGGATGGGTTGAAGCGGTTAACCAATAATATTGAATTACTCACAACGAGACCTATGGTCGGGTATCAACTGCTCAGGGAAAGGCAACAATACACTATTAGAGCACTCACGTTTTGTGAGGCCGCCATTAAATCGGTTGATGTAATGCCACTCTAGCGAATCGTCGCGGTCGAGCTTGAATGCGTCGAATCCCTGCTTTTGCATAATATCTGCCCAAACACGCAATGCGCCTGAAGACCCGGTAAGATTAATCGGCGAGTTATTGTCTTTACCCAACCAGACTACGGTTAATTCGCGTTGCGTAAATCCTGCAAACCAGGAATCCCGGGCATTGTTGGTAGTTCCAGTTTTACCGGCTAGAGTTTGGCCTTTAAATCGCTGTGCCAGGTATTTAGCAGTACCCTCTTCGCTTACCCCAATCATAGCGCGCTGTACCTGAAGCATGGAAGATTGGTTAAATAGTTTATAAGAATCAATCGGTATCCGTTTAAGCGTGCGATTGAATTGATCACCGACCTGCCTAATCGTGGTCAGAGGCGAGAAATAACCTCGATTGGCGATAACCTGAAACAATTGTGTCACTTCAAACGCAGACATTTCAGAAGTACCCAGTAATAACGATGGATATATGACGTCACGTTTTAATAAATTCAGTGACTTTAAATTTCGACCTA
The DNA here is from genome assembly GCA_964196115.1 of uncultured Gammaproteobacteria bacterium. GTDB lineage: Bacteria > Pseudomonadota > Gammaproteobacteria. Next base: position 45,059 of record CAXMRQ010000028.1, on the reverse strand, counting down.
ATGCCTCAAGGCCGCCATTCACGCCGAGGTGAACAAAGGGCAGGTTATAGGATCGGACGAAAGCCTGATAAAGGCTCATTTGCCCGTGTAGCTTGCGATCAAAGTTTGACGGTTGCCAGATGTCGCTATTAGACAGACGAATTCGAATTGGCTTGTCATCGACCAGGCTGGCTAGAGACATTCCATCTTCCAATAGGCTATAGAGTAACAGGGGTTTGATTAACGAACCGATGGGACGTTGTGCCAATACGGCTCGATTGAAGCCAGGAAAGTCTACCTCGCGATCTGCTACCAGTGCATGAATATCGCCATTGAGATAATCTGCAACGACAACAGCAGCCTGTAGATCGGGTTGATCGAATCGCGACAGTCCGGCTTCCAGACCCTGTTCCAGATTACGTTGCAGTAACGGATCAAATGGCGTAAATATACGCATCCCTTTTGCTGCCAGTTCGCTGGCAGAATAGCTGCTATTGAGTTGACGTTTGACTAGATCAAGATAGGCCGGAAAACGATTTATTCTGGGTAAGCGATTCACCGTCGCCAGGGGTGAATTAATTAATCGTTGATATTCGATTTCGTCGATAATGCGATGGTCGCGCGAAACGCGTAGTACTAGATTACGCCGTTTCAGGGCCGCTTCGGGGTGCGTAATCGGATTATAACGCGACGGTCCTTTGACCATACCAACCAGTAAAGCCAGTTTATCTGTCGTTAAATGCTCAATACCTTGCTTGAACAATGCCTGACTCGCTAGCCCGAAACCGTGAATCGCAATGTTTTTTTGCTGTAATAAAAATACTTCATTAACGTATGCAGTCAGAATGGTTTCTTTATTAAACCGAAGCTCCAGTAATAACGCCATTAAAGCTTCGTTTATCTTACGGATGAGCGATCTTTCTGGTGTCAGGAAAAGATTCTTGGCTAGCTGCTGGGTTAGCGTGCTGCCACCCTGCACTGTTTTACCAGCCTTTAGATTGGCAATCAGAGCGCGGACGATTGACTTTGGATTAATACCAAAATGTTTAAAGAACTTTTTATCTTCAACCGCGAGTAATATTTTTATCAGCGTCTGCGGGATTTGATCAATTGAAAGTAATACCCGATCTTCGCCGTTTTGAGGAAAGTAACTACCTATTATAACCGGTGGCAATCTAAGTAAATCGAGGTTATTGGAAGTTTCAAGATCTATGATTCGTTCTACCTTACTTCCACTGAATAATACCCGGGCGTGATGTGCCGGTTCGGTTTGATCGCTAAAATCGAACGCTTCCGTGCGTAATTCAATACCCGAGTCCAAAATTCGGTATTGGCCAACTTCAGTCAGCAAGTCTACACGTTGATAAGTAGACAGACCGAGCTCGTATAGGAGTGCTTCGCTATTTAATTTGAGCCCCGTATAGAGCTCGAGTGGTCTGGCGTATACACGCGATGGAATTGCCCAGGTGTCACCTTCGAAACGCAAATTAATTAAATGGTTAAGGTAAACCAGATAAACTGACAGAACCAGCAGACCAGCGATGCACAAGGCCGCTATAACCCTGCGAAATCCACTATTCTTGTATTGCTTTTTAGATTTCCGTTTTGCGTTCTTTGCCATGAGTCGGCAGTTTTCCAGGCACCTATTTTGCTTGCCTTTTTCCTCTCACCGCTTCAGCTAATTCACGTAATAGCATTTCTGAATCATCCCATCCGATACAGGCATCGGTGATACTTTGGCCATAAGTCAATGCAGATCCCTCTTCTATATCCTGGCGCCCTTCGATTAAATGACTTTCGATCATAACCCCGAAAATATTTTCCTGTCCGGTTTTCAACTGATGAGCAATATCGCGGCTTACATCGATTTGTTTGTGGAATTTCTTCTGGCTGTTGGCATGGCTACAATCGACCATGATGCTCGGGTTTAAACCAATACTATCAAGCTTTTCGGCAGCTTCGTTGACGCTTTCACGGTCATAGTTGGGTCGGCTACCTCCGCGCAAAATAACGTGCGCGTAATCGTTGCCGCTAGTGCAAAAAATAGCAGAATGCCCTTGCAGGGTCAAAGACATAAAATAATGCGGGTTTTGTGCCGCACGGATAGCATCGATTGCTATTTGAATTCGTCCGTCGGTGCCATTTTTGAATCCAACCGGGCAAGACAATCCTGAAGCTAATTCACGGTGCCCCTGGCTTTCGGTGGTTCTTGCGCCAATTGCACCCCAGGAAACCAGGTCAGATATATACTGAGGACTTATCAAATCGAGATATTCATGGCCGGCAGGTACGCCCATGTCCGAGAGCTTCAGGAGCAATTCACGTGCTTTCCGCACCCCTTTGTTAATGTGGAAACTACCATCAAGATCCGGGTCATTAATCAGGCCTTTCCAACCGACGGTGGTGCGAGGCTTCTCAAAATACACACGCATTATGATCAGCAGGTCATCTTTTAATTCGTCGATTAGTGCTTTTAGTTTTTCACCATACTCAATGGCCGCCTCGGTATCATGAATAGAACAGGGCCCGATAATGACTATCAGACGGTCATCCTTACCATCTAATACGTCATAAACTCCCTGTCTCGCAAGGTATACAGTGTTAGAGGCCTGTTCGGTTAATGGCAGATCCACCATCAATTCTTCAGGTGACAGGATTTCTTTAACATCGGTAATTCTGAGATCTTTGGTTTCGTGCATTGTCATTGGTTTAATATTTGTCCTGCGACTGGAAGTTATAACTAATTGGCAAAAGGCGCTATTCTTAACGATTGGTTGATCAAATGCTAGACCTAAATGAGGCAAGCAGCTTCTGTGTATCGCTGGTAGCGAGTCGGGGACCGAATTGAGTCACTATTTTTGACGATGCTAACGATGCCAGGTCTCCACATTGCTGGAAACCCATACCCTGCGACTGACCGTATAGAAAAGCGCCAGCAAACAGATCGCCAGCCCCCAGCGTATCAATTGCCTCTACCGGGTGGGCTGCAATTTCGATTAATTTGGATCCGTCATACAGGATGGCGCCCTGCTTTCCACGCGTAATAGCAAAAGTTTTAGCCACCTTTTTGACAGCCGCGATAGCATCACCGATATCCTTGCTCTGTGCGAGCTCACAGACTTCGTCTTCATTAGCAAAAAGGAGGTCAACACCATCGCCAAGCATTTCCAGCATGCCGTCGCGAAAGAAAACGACCATATTCGGATCAGACAGGGTTAGCGCTATTTTTACACCCATGCTTTCGGCGGCGCGGCGCGCCTGGATAGCTGCATTTCGAGTACAGTCTGCTGATACCAGATATCCCTCAAGATAGACAAGTGCTGAATGACTGATTGCCTCTTCATCTACATCACCAACATCTAACATCGCGCTGGCACCTAGAAAGGTATTCATCGTCCGATCGGCATCCGGAGTGGCAAATACAAGGCACTTACCGGTAACACCGGTTAATGTTTCATTTAAAATCAGACTCGAATGTACACCCGAGTCGTGCAGGTCTTTTACAAAAAATTGCCCGGTAATATCGTTTGCTACACGACAGTCAAAATGGGTTTTAGCGCCCATTTGCGCCAACCCGATAATCGTATTGGCGGCAGATCCACCGCAGGCCATCCTTTCGTGCGAATCACCGAGGTGAGTTATTAGGTTATTTTGCTGGTGTTCATCGATAAGCGTCATTAGGCCCTTTTCTATCCCTAGTTCTGCTAACTTTTCGCTACTGCTGTGATATTCGATATCGACTAGCGCGTTTCCGATGCCATATACGTCATATTTATTCATCAATTTCTCTACTTCTTTATTAAATGGTTTACTCAAATTGCCCAGGGCAGCGATTCTGTTTACTCATCCCGGACGCAGTGTACATGAGTTGTTCTCTAGGAGTCTGACCGAGAATAGAAGATCTACTGCGGAAAAGCTGGATTTGGGTAGATTTCATCATTTTATTATTAAATATGAGTAACTATTTGCCTCAAAAATGAACAAATCTACCTCAAACCAGCTTTCCCTCGCTACGACCCCTATTCTCGGTCAGACTCCTAGTGTAATCAGTGACTTAGTATTGGAAATTTAACCCACTTAGGAAGTACTGCTGGTAATCATTTGATTCGATAATAAAAATGTAAATAATTTGAATTATTTTGTAGAAATAGCTTTTCAAACCGGTTTCATCGGACTATAACTTAGGTTGTGGATCAGAGAAAGTTAAGCACAGGAGGTAAATATGACGTATAGAATTGAAACTACCGATCCTATCACCGGGAAGTCATTAGACCAGTTAATAGATATGCCATACGTTATCGAAAACGATGAAGATGACAGTTTAATTATCTATTTTGAATCAGAAAAAAATCGCGATCTGTATCTTGAAGATCCTACAGAGCACAAACTGGAGCATTATAGCGAGCACCTCGATAATCCTCGTAGTTGATTGACAGGCCGTGCTAGCCGCGGCCTTTTTTTTGCCCGATACAATAGCTAATAATTCGTTTGCCCCGAGCAAATGACAGTAGGCTAATCATCATAGAATTAGACAATAGAAACTATTGTTAAAATTAACTTCCTTTATGTTTCGCGGTTGTTAATATTGACTTCGAGAACAATCTCAATTCACTAAATCTACCTATACTTACTGGAGGCATCATGTCCCTGAAAGGATCGAAAACAGAACAGAACTTGAAAGACGCATTCGCGGGTGAATCGCAGGCTAACCGTCGGTACTTGTATTTTGCGGCAAAAGCAGACGTAGAAGGTTTTAACGACGTATCTGCGGTATTCCGCTCGACTGCTGAAGGCGAAACCGGCCATGCGCATGGTCACCTGGAATATCTTGAAGAAGTCGGTGATCCAGCTACAGGTTTGCCGATTGGCAGTACTGAAAATAACCTGAAAGCATCTATCGCAGGCGAAACTCACGAATATACCGATATGTATCCTGGTATGGCGAAATCAGCCCGTGAAGAGGGATTTGACGAGATAGCAGACTGGTTTGAAACTTTGGCAAAAGCTGAACGCTCGCATGCCAATCGTTTTCAGAAAGCACTCGATAATCTAGACGCTTAATCTCTGCTCCATTTTTAGCTGCAAGAGAGTATTCTCTTGCAGCTAAACACAATATTTCAGGATCTGATAATGTCATCTGCGCCACGTGAAGGCAATTTACAAGCGCCTACCCGCCACCCACTGGGTCAGAATGAACCGGAGTTTTATGATGAAGCTGCGGTATTTGACGAACTCGAACGTGTGTTTGATCTCTGCCATGGATGCCGGCGCTGTGTCAGTCTTTGCAATGCCTTTCCCACACTATTCGATCTGGTTGATGAATCTTCAACCATGGAAGTCGATGGTGTAGCCAAACACGACTACTGGTCGGTGGTTGATCACTGCTACCTGTGTGACCTGTGCTATTTGACCAAATGTCCCTACGTACCCCCGCACGAATGGAATGTAGATTTCCCGCATTTAATGCTACGTGCCAAGGCACTCGGGTTTAAGCAGGGCCGTACGAAGCTGCGCGACAAATTAATTACCTCTACCGATCGTCTCGGTAGTTTTGCCAGTATTCCCATCATCGCTAATGTGGTGAACGCGGTAAACCAGAACGAAAACACACGAGCCCTACTGGAAACTGCAATTGGAATCGATGCCGACGCCAGGTTACCCGAATACCACAGCCGTACCCTGAGTAAGCGTACTCATCAACATCAGGCCGATCAGACCAAAGCCATCACCAGCGACAAAACGCAAGGTAAGGTCGCAATTTTCGGCACCTGCTACGGTGAGTACAACGAACCACATCTGGGCGAGGATTTGCTCGCGGTATTCGAGCACAATGATATTCCTACCATGGTAATCCCTAATACCGTTTGCTGTGGCATGCCGAAACTGGAACTTGGTGATCTCGACTCGGTTGAATCTTTAAAAGATAGAAATATGACTATTCTTACCAAAGTAGTCGATGAAGGCTGGGACATCATTTCGCCAGTTCCTTCCTGCACTTTGCAATTTAAGCAAGAGCTGCCACTGCTCTACCCTGATGATGAAATTGTCAATCGAGTGCAAAACGCATTTTTCGATCCGTTCGAATACCTGATGTTACGATATAAGGCTGGACTACTGAAAACCGAATTTAAAAATAGTATCGGCAAAGTCAGTTATCACGTCGCCTGCCATCAACGTGTACAACGAATCGGTCAAAAAACACGCGACATCCTGGCATTAATCCCGGAAACAGAAATTGACACAATAGAACGCTGCTCTGGTCACGATGGTACTTATGCGATTAAGAAAGAATATCATGCAACTTCGATGAAAATCGTCAAACCGGTAGTCAATCGAATCATAAAAGCAAAACCGGATGTTTATACCAGTGACTGTCCAATGGCTGGGCATCATATTAGCGAGGGACTAGCCGACGGCAGCAAAACAGTTCACCCAATATCCCTGTTAAAACAAGCCTATGGAATTTAACATGAGCCAACAAACCCAGATCACTCGAGCTGATTTAATGAGCCTCGAACAATACGCCGAGAAACGTCCTGAATTTCGTCAACAGGTGCTGGCGCATAAAAAACATCGACAGGTGATGCTCGGCCCGAATGCGACTTTGTATTTCGAGGATCGCCTCACCCTGCTCTATCAAATTCAGGAAATGCTTCGAATCGAAAAGGTATTTGAAGCAGAGGGTATCATCGAAGAACTCGAAGCATACAACCCAATGATTCCGAGCGGCCGCAATTTCAAAGCTACTTTCATGATCGAATATACCGATCCGGAAATAAGAGCTGCTCAACTGGAAAAAATGGTCGGTGTCGAGGACCTGGTATGGATGCAGGTAGCAGGCTTCGACAAGTTCTGGGCAATCGCCGACGAAGACCTTGAGCGCTCAACCGATACGAAAACCTCGGCGGTACATTTCATGCGCTTTGAGATAAGCGATGAGATGGTTGTGGCGTTGAAAAATGCCGCTGACTGGGTCATAGGTGTACAACATCCTGTATACACATACGACCTCACAGTCGAAGGTGCTACCAGAGTTTCGCTGTTGAACGATTTACACTAACGAAATATTTTGCAGGCATGTTTTTTATGCCCTGGTTACGGTCACCACAGTATCCATCCAGCTTTGCTGACCACTAACAGGTTCGGGACTGTCTGGAATTATCCTGTTTAGTTGGCCGCCGCCGGCTGTCCACCACACAAAGTCGTCGTGGCGAGGGTCTTCGATACCGAACGGTGCTTTCTTGCCAGCCGCATAACGACCACCCTGCCAGCGACCGGCATGGGTAGCCATGGCGAGAACGCCTGGTGCAACAGTGGGTGTAACTTTTGCCGTAGTTTCAGTCTCACCAATTGCCGAGGTGATCTTTATTGGGTCACCATCAATAATACCCCGTGCTTCGGCGGTAACAGGATTAATCCAGGCCGGATTGTCATGCTCGATTTCCGCAAGCCAACTATCATTCCCCGAATTAGATTGGGCCTGCACATTGACCTTGAATGTAGTCAGAATCAATTGCTCCTTTGTCATTCCCTCATGTTCGGGGATGGCGGTATAGGCTGGTAATCCCGGCAGCCCTTTAGCCGCCAGTAGTGGCGAATACAATTCAAAGTAACCCGATTTGTTAATCCTGCCGGGATTGAATCCAACGTAGACGGCATCACCAATTTTTTGGCCGATGTAACCTGTGGCGGCATTGGCGGTGAGTCGGTAACCTTGCCTTTGCGCCTCGTCTTTGCTGTGTACGCCGGCAACGTTCCAGTTCCAGTAAACACCGCTGCTTTCGTCAAATATAACTTCTTCCATTGCCAGAGTCTCTGGATCAACCAGATTCCTATAAGCAGCGTAAACAGGCATGGCTTTTTTGTCGTGCCAGACACCATTTTTCTTCATGCGCCGAAAACCGCGGGCTTTCTTCTTCACCACTGGGGTTAGCTTGCAGGCTTTCTCGACGAATTTTCCAGCCGATTTAAAACCAAGCGGGAAACCAAGCCGTTTGGCAAGATCGCAACAAACATCCTTGAAGTCTCGAGCTTCCCCCAAGGGTGCAATCATCGGCTGTCGGATGGCGTATTCGGCGACCTGATTTGCAGAAACACCGTCCTCGATGTCATAGCGCTCCAGATAGGTTGCGTCCGGCAGGATCAGATCTGCCAACGCCGCAGTTTCGTCGTAAAAAGGTGTCACCGCGACCGTGAATGGCAGCAACGATTCATCCTTCAGGATGTCGACAATTTCCTGCGTGTTACCATTCGCGTAGGCCGGATTGTGGTGATACCACATGTAAACTCCAGGACGTTCTCCCCCTGTCTTGATTCGATTCAGGGTTCTGTGCCCGGTGCCGAAATTTGACAGGGCGAATGTATCGTCGTCTTCGTCGATAAACGACATTTTTTTTGCTACCGGTTTGTTTTTCGGCCCCTCGGGAAAAATCCATTCCGGTACGATGGCTCGGCAGCGGCCACCGGGATTGTCAATATTCCCGGTAATGGCGGCGAGCATCTGGATGGCGCGTTCGGTTTCGACACCGTTGAAGTGGGCATCGGCACCCCGCGAACTGATTACGCAAGCGTGTTTTGCAGATGCAAATTTGCCAGCGATGTCGACAATCTGGCCCGCAGGTACACCGCTGATTTCTTCCGCCCATTCGGGCGTATACTGGGCAAGGTGTTTCTTCAGGGTGGCAATCTTGTCGGCGGTTGGGGTGTCGCGATCTTCGGTGACCTGACAAAACGACAGAAACTCCTCTCCCGCGCCCCGATAGAGGTCTTTTTCCATCACCACGTTGCACATGGCAAGCGCTACAGCCAGGTCAGTTCCGGGTTTGATGGGAATCCACTGATCGGATTTTGCCGCGGTGTTGGAAAGCCTGACGTCGAACGTGACCATACGTAACCGTTTCTCCACTGCGGCAAGCGCAAGTCTACGGGCCAGCGAAACCTGGTTGGTGTGAGCTTCGAGGACATTGCTGCCAAAGTTCAGAACGAAGTTGCTGTTGTCCAGGTCCCAATTATCGACTTGTCCGCCCCAGGTTAGTTCATGGGCTGTCCAACGCGCACTTTGTCCGTGGCAAGTTTGCTTGACGATAGAAGCCGTACCGTAAGCGGGCAGAAAAATATCGTCGATCAGTTTTTCCGCGCTCTTAGAAATCCAGCCGTGATGGAACACAAATTTTTCCGGATGGCCGTCGTCGCGAAGTCTCTTCAGGCGAGCAGTCAGATCATTCAGTGCCTCGTCCCAGGAGATCTGTTCCCATTCTCCCTGGCCTCGCTTGCCGGTTCGCCGTAGCGGGGACAATATGCGATCCGGGTCATAAATTTTTTGGGCACCTGCTTGACCCTTGGCACAGACTTTCCCCTGATTCCGGATTGAATTCGGTTGGCCTTCGACTTTAACCACGCGGCCTCCATCTACATAACCGATAATGGCGCAATGGCTGGGACATTGACCACAGATACTGGGAACCGGGGCTAACTTCGTCCCGGTGAAGTGAGAATAGGCTTCGCCGCCTTTCTTCAGTATTTCTGAGGCTTTAGCATGCGCAGTGCGAAGCGATAGCGGAACGGTTGCTACCGCTGCTCCCAGTTGGATAAATTTTCTACGATTAATCATGGTACCGCCTCCCCGTTTCTACAATGCCGCTGAAGCCGATATCTGGCCAGCAATTACGACGACGTAACGCAAGGTGAATCCGCCGATCAGGATGAGGATCGGCACCACCACTTCAATGGCCATCCTCGACTTGAATACCCCGCCATTGAGTAGCTTGGGCCGGATTTCGATGATCTCGATCACGAACGGAACGAACACACCGAATCCAACGACCAAAATCCAGAAAGGCATCGCTAATTGGCCACCGGGAAGAATCTCGGCGACAGCGTATCTGACGTCGCCGATGGTCAGGTGGGCGAACAGAAGGAAAAGGAAAATGATGACCAGTTCACCACCCAAAATAATGGCATCGGTCGCGGTCAGCAAATAGGAGCTGTTGTGGTAATCGTCACGAACAGCGGGGTCGGTGCTTTTGCGTCGGAAAAAGGCACCCATCAGCATGATCGCGGCAACCCCGGAGGATACCGCTGACAACAGGAACAACCCGGCAAGAATGGGGGAATTCCAGAAGGGTCGCGCCGGCATTGCACCCAGCAGGATTCCAGTATAAATGGCGACGCCGATTCCGCTTGGCACACAAATCCAGGCTAGAGTCCGTCGCATCCGCGCCAGTCGATCACCCGGTCCCGCCCAAGGTGGCAGGAAGGTTAGCGCATATAACAAGCTGAAGAAAATAAACGCCGCTAGAAACCATGAGCCAATGGACATGGGCGACAGGTTGATAACCTTGAACAGGTTCAGGGCGCGAAACGGTTGGCCCAGTTCAAATACGAGCATAAATGTTCCGAGCATGACCGGAATCGGCCCGATCAGTGCGCCACACCTGGCGACGGCAAAGCGCGACGATCCGAATCCGCCTTTGCGTAGCAGCACCGAGCCGCTGACAACAACGGCGCCAGCACCCAGGCCAGCCAGAAACAGGTAAAGGATAACGTGTATACCCCAATTAAGTTCGTGCATGACTATCTCCTCTTCTTTTCCCGACGATGCGTTGTTACCCGCACGTCATACCATCCGCGTTTGTTTTCGTGCTCACTCGAATGGTCGGCTGCGATATAATAAACATTGGGCTCCGTTCCCTTGCCCGGCCGCAGAACGGTAACCGGGTTTGTTGCCAACTGGCGAGAAATTTCGCTATCAGGATCACTGATATCACCAAATACTCTGGCACCGCCTACGCAAGAATTGACGCAAGCCGGATCCAGGCCTTTCGAGACACGGTGGATACAAAAATCGCATTTATCGGCGAACCCGGTGACCGGATTAAGGAAGCGGGCATCGTATGGGCAAGCCTGAATGCAATATTTACAACCGATGCAGAGTCCGGTATCGATAACCACAATACCGTCCTGTTTGCGCTTGTAAGTGGCTCCCGTTGGGCAGACATCCACGCATTGCGGATGGCGACAATGATTGCAAAGTCTGGGCAGGAAGTTCCGTGACACGTTAGGGTAGCTACCTTTTTCAGTGTACTCGACCCAGGATCGGGTAAAGCCCAGCGGCACGTCGAATTCAGCCTTGCAGGCGACACTGCAGGAGTGGCAGCCGATACACTTTCTTGTGTCGATGAGCATGCCGTAATGTTTTGCTTGCGGTTGCTTTTCCTCCACCTCGGACGTTGCGGTTGTTAAGACCGGGACAGCTGCAGCTGCCGACGCCACAGCTGCTCCACCCAGAAGTTTTTGCATGAAACCCCTGCGGCTCGCTAGTTTTTTTTGTTTGGCATTCATAGTCGGCTCCTAATTGGCAGGTGGCTGAGTTTTGTTGAAGGCACCTTTGCGCAACCCAACCTCACGGTGAACCAGGTTGTTGTGGCATTCGATACAGGTCTTGTTTTCGTCCAGCGCAAGTTTGTGTGCATTCACCCCGCGTTTACTGTTGAGTTCGATCTCCCCCTCGATGTGGCAAGTCCGGCAAGTGACGCTGTCGTATTCGAACATGCGGTCGCGTACACGATATGAGGTCGCTGCACGCGGGGGTATCCATTCTCCTGACCGCTCGGTTTCGAGGTCGCGGAAATGCCCGAACAGATCAGTGATACTAAGGAAATGTGTATAGGCGTATGTTGTATTCCACCAACCCTCAGGGAGATGGCAGTCGACGCAACGCGCCTGCGATTCGACCGGCTCGGCTTCGGAAGCATGAGCTCTGGTAACCGCCAGCCTGGCGTCGGGATTGAACTCCCAGGCAAGATGGCAGTAGTTGCAAAGAGTATCCTGCGCGATCAGGTTACGGGTTACCGGTTCATACGCGATAGCCCAACTGATGACCAGGAGTGTGAAGGCACCGCCGATCACGATTATGGTTCTGCGTGAGAGTAAATCGGTTATTTTCACAGCGGCCTCCATTGATCTAAATAATTCATTGTCGGTTCTAGTTGTTAGGGTTGCGCCCGACCCATCACGTCAGGTCGGGCGCTTCCTTTACTCGTCGTCCTGGCCTACTTCAACCGGGTTGCTTCGATGTCGGCCTTGGCGCCGAAGCCGATGGACATCGGGAACGAAACATGATGACCACGGGTGGTAATGTTGTCGTCATGGGTGGCAAACGAGAAGTTATAGGCTTCACCTATTTTCAGCTCTTTATCGTCTGGATTGGTGAGACCCAGTTTGCGAGCCCAGACAACGGTCCACATACCGTCTTTCCATTCACCCTTAGACATGTTGTTGTCGGCAGCCGATCCCTTGGAGTCTTCCTTACTTACAACGTACTTGGGAATCAGGTCGCCTTCTTTCCAATCGGCTGTTGGGTCGAATGGGACAGCGTTTTGTTCGCGGATCAAGGTAGTTGGCATGCTACGAATGTCTTCGATCCTGACGGATTTGCTGCCAAACTTTTTCTCGTCGAACATATATTTGGGCTGATGATTCTTACCCTTGTTTCCGCCGAACGGGTTCTTGCCGGCATCGCTATTGCGATACTCAAGAACATAGAAGTCGTCAGACATACCCACTGGATTGGAGCGATGACCGCGCCATTGCATCAGGTCGAGGAAGCCACCGGCCGCCTTGATCTTGGCAATTTCTTCGGGGGTCTTACCCATATCCCAGGACGCGTTCTCGTCAGTCCGTGTTGATGGCAGATACTTGCGTACGTCTTTCTTCCCCAGGTGCTTGAACAGTTGATTGGCCTTCACGTCGGCAGTATCGGGACGATCAGGACTATCTCTCTCGCCATCGTGGCAAGTCAGCCAACAACCCTGGTTGGCAAACATCGGAACCGATCCATCGTCGATCATGATAGACATGCGGTCTTCATAGATGCCTGGTTGCTCGCCATCCTGGACCACTTCATCCAGTTTGGGATAACCGAACGCTTTCCACTCCTTACCGTCATAACGGTAATAGGGGTGGGCCGTACCGGCATAGTCATTGAGTGTTTTCCACTGGAAGCGGAAGTAGACATTCTCGTTGTCATAAGCGGTCTGGAAACCCAGGTCGATCACACCATTCTTACCTTCGACAGGCATGGGTTCCAGGCGTCCTTCCTTAACCAGGAGCTCACCGAGTTCTCTTTCCTCGTCCTTGTGGCAGGCGACGCAGGCCTGGCCTTCAATGGTCTGTAGATCCGCGCGTTTATGTTCGGGGCTGCGCAGCCACTGGTAGGTGGATTGTCCCGGGTAAAAAAGAGTTACTTCTTTGGTCGGTACTTGCGACCAATCGATGGACGTGGGATTGACCGCAAAAGCGGGTCCCCCGCCACCGACGAGGGCGGCAATACCTATTACAAGTACGGTACGTTTCATGATATTTCTCCTGCGTTAGATAACAAAAAATTGATTTACAATTTAAAGATTGCAATCTATATGCCAACGCAGAAATTTGGCAGGGACTGGGGCTTTCGAGTCGCTGGAAGGCGAGTTAGCGGTAGTAAAAGTGTCGTCAAATAGTGACAGCTGTCACTATTTTATGACAAACCCCATCGCTTCATGCGTACGTAGAGGTTCTGTCGAGGGATACCACTCAGGCGAGCGGCTTCCGAGACATTACCCTGGGCCTGTTCCAGCAGGCGGGCAAGGTATTCGCGTTCGAAAACCTCACGTTCTTTCTGATAAGAGAGCAGGGCCTGCTCATCGACATCGCCGCTATCAACATCCTGGGCGATATCATCCAGATCAACGGAGCTGACAGGCCCGCCGGAATGAAGGGCAACGACTTTTTCAATAGTATGCTGCAACTGACGTACGTTTCCGGGCCATGAGAAATGCTCAAGAAGATATATGGCCTCCGGCGTTAGAGGATCTGCCGCTTTGTTGAATTTTGCGTTAAAGTGCTCGAGAAAATGCACCGCCAGGGGCACGATATCCTCACCCCGATTGCGTAACGGTGGAATATCAAGGGATACCACATTAATACGGTAATAAAGATCTTCGCGGAAGTTACCAGCTTTTACTTCACCTATCAGTTTCCTGTTGGTCGCACATACCAGACGGAAGTCACTGGAATGGGTCTGTGTACCACCCAGGCGCGAAAAGGTATGTTCCTGCAACACGCGCAGCAGACTGCTTTGAAGCTTGGGGCTCATATCGGTTATTTCGTCGAGAAACAAAGTGCCACCATCGGCTTCTTCGAGATAGCCCGGCGTGGTCTTTACGGCACCGGTAAAGGCGCCTTTCTCATAGCCGAAAAGTGTGCTTTCAAGAAGCTGTTCGGACAGGGCACCGCAGTTGACTTCAAGAAATCGGCGCCTGGCACGCTGACTGTGGGCATGAATACTCTTGGCGGCCAGTTCCTTACCGGTTCCGCTTTCACCTTCAATCAAAACGGTGACGTCAAGGGGCGCCACCTGCCTAATCTGTTTTTGTAATTCGAGAGACGCAGGCGAGTGGCCAATGTGTACAGGCACGCCACCGCCAGACTCCATAGATTCCTTGAGGCTGTTTATTTCACGGTAGGCACCATCCAGTTCCAGAGCCTTTTCGACCACCGCCTCTAATGCTTCAATATCTTCAAATGGCTTGGTCAGGTAATCGAACAGACCCTCGCGTACCGCGCGTACGGCATCACGTACATCGGCGTATCCGGTGATCAGGATGGCTACCTGTTGTGGGCGTTCGGCCCGCATTTCTCGTAGCAGGTCGAGGCCGTTACCATCGGGCAATCGCTGATCCATAATGATCAGATTGAAATCAGTGGTAGCGAACAGGCGGCGAGCCTCGGCAGCATCACAGGCAAACTGAGTTTGTTGCGGTTTTCCTCGAAAGACGCCCTCAAGCAGAATTCGCATATGCCTGTCGTCATCAACAATGAGTAACTTTTGCGCCATCCCGGTCTCCGCATTGGTCATGTAAAGTTTCTTGTGTCAGGTAACCACAAAGCAAAAAACGCGCCACCGTCTTCGGCATTTACTACACTGATATCCCCTTCGTGCAACATCGCCACATGCTGGACCACCGGTAAACCAAGCCCTGTGCCTTCGCTGCGGGTGGTGAAAAATGGCGTGAAAATTTTATCCAGATCATCCGCCGGTATCCCTGGCCCCTCGTCTCGAACCGACAAACACCATCCGGGCTCATGCCCTTCGCTGCGTTCGCCTCGAGAAAGCTGTACGGTAATCGTTCCTCCGGGCGGATTTGCCTGCGCAGCGTTGGATAGCAGATTGAAGAAAGCATGGCGGATTAAAACTGGGTCCACATCAAGGATCGGCACATTCGGGGCAAGTTCACTCACTACCGTTTTATCCGCCCCGACACTCTCCTCAAACAGGGATACCGTTTCTTCAATCAGGTGATTCATATCTGTTGGTTTACGTTCGAAGCTGGAAAGCTTGGTAAATTCCAGCATACGCCGGACAAATGCGTGACAGTCCTTTCCCGCGCTGGCGATTTCAGCAAGCAGCTCCTTAATGCGCTCGGGATCATCGGCCTCGCGCTCGGCCAGCTGCGCCATGTTGACCACGCCAGCCAACGGGTTGTTCAACTGGTGTGCGATTTCGCCGATCATAAGGCCCATGGCGGAAAGCTTTTCGACCTGGACAACCTTCTGATGCTCGGTATTGACCTGTGCCAGCTGCAGCTCTATCTCGCGCTGATGTCGGTAACCCCGTTCCACCTTACCCAGGACCATATAAAAAATTACGAATACGATCCCACCCGCTAAAATAGACACAGCGGCAATCATGGCCATTGAGTTTTGGAATCCAGCACGCAGCCCGGTAACATCCTGAACTATAATGAAGTCGCCAACTTCTCGTCCCGAAATATCGATAAGGGGCAGAAAAGCGATATAAAGGTTTCTGCCGGTCTCATCAACCCGCAATACCTTTTCATAGGAGCGCTTTGCCTGACCAAGGATTTTAATCAATGCTTCAGGTATCTCATCCATGGCCCGGCCGACTACCAGGGTGGAAGCGAAACGCCCCCAGTCATCCTGGTGACCAAGCATCTGCCGGCCTTTCTCCCATAGCTGAGGATCGAGGAATTCTTCGTATACCAGTACCAGAAGATCAACCCCAAGAATTCCATGAACCTCTTCGGTGATGTGATCGATTTCTTCGCCCAGTTCAAGGAAACCAATTAGTTGATTATCTTTGTACCAGGGCACAACGACGCGAAGGGTAAAGGTACCCAGCGGTCCCAGTTCGATGCCGCGCGCGGCGTCCCGCACCTCTGCTGCCCGCAATGTAGTAATACGGTCAATGACATCACCGTACCGATTGGGCTGATGGACACGAAGAAAATTAACCCGGTTTGTTCCAGTGAAATATAAATGAGTAATTCGGTTACTCTGCCGAAGTTCGTCAAACACCGGCCAGGCTCTCTTAAGCAGTGCTTTGCGATCACCCTCAAGAAAATTCTTTTTCATTCCTTCGTCACGGGAAAGCGTGGACAGAGCTGCCTGCATCATAGAAGCGTCTTTCTCCAGCCCCTGTCGAAACAGGCGCTCAACCGCGGCCACTCTTTCACTTAAATCCTTCTCGTGGTCACGACCTTCATAGATATACGCAGTAACCACAAAGGCTGTGATTACCGACAGAATGACAAGGGTGAAAGGAAGCAGAATCCGGGCCCTGACCCGATCACTTTTATGTCCTTGACGTAATGTCGAAATTTTCAATATTGAAGAATCCCCAGGTCAAATCTGATTCTAACTATGCATTTACCAGAATTAGCTAGAGTAAATACAGTTTATTTAATCTCGGTGCCTGGCTTATACCAGTGCAATTTCTTATGCAATTCGACGACTTCGCCAACAACAATTAATGTTGGTGCGCGTACGTTGTGACTGTCGACCAGACCAGGTAAGGTATTTAAGTCGCCAATGAAAACCCGTTGTACAGATGTGGTGCCCTTCTCAATTAGCGCCGCCGGTGTCGCCTGGTCGCGACCATGGGCCTTTAGTGACTGGCATATTCTCTTGACATTATCCAGTCCCATATAGAAAACCACTGTCTGGTTGGCGTGACTCAACATATCCCAGTTTAAATCACTACTATCTTCTTTTCTGTGCCCGGTGACGAAAATACAGGCCTGGGAGTGATCTCGATGGGTGAGTGGGATGCCTGCATAAGTGGCACAACCGGAAGCCGCAGTGATACCAGGGACTACCTGGAACTCGATATTGTTTTCAATTAACTCACCGATTTCTTCACCACCACGACCAAATATAAAGGGGTCGCCCCCTTTTAATCTGAGAACTCGTTTTCCCTCCTGCGCCAGCCTGACCAGTAGTTGATTGATGTTTTCCTGTGAAATACTGTGCTGCGCTCGAGATTTGCCTGCATATATTTTTTCTGCGTCACGTCGAACCATATCGAGAATGGGTTCCGATACCAGCCGATCATAAACTACAACGTCGCATTTTTGCATTAATCGCAAGGCTTTGAAGGTGAGTAAATCAGGATCCCCCGGTCCTGCGCCAATCAGATATACCTCGCCTTTATAATCGGTATTAGTCGCAGAGCTTTTAATCTGCTGGCCTAGTAATTCTCCGGCGTCATTGATACGGCCAGAAAATACTAATTCTGCGACCGAGCCTTCTAGAACCGACTCCCAGAACTGCCGTCTTTGTTCGACTTTGGGAAACGCCTGCTTCACCTTATCACGATAACTGTCACATAATTTAGCCAGATCGCCGTAGGCAGCGGGAATTGAACTTTCCAGTTTAGAACGTAGCATTCTCGCCAGAACTGGTGATGTGCCGCCCGTTGAGACGGCTATTTGTACCGGATCCCGATCCACAATCGATGGCATGATAAAACTACAAAGGTCGGGGTTGTCGACGACATTAACCGGAATATTTTTCAATTTGGCTAATTTCGATATGCTGGCATTCAAATCGAAATTATCAGTTGCTGAAATGACCAGATTAACATTTTCAAGGTCGTTTTCTTCGAACTCCCTGACAACACATTCAAAGTCGTGTTGGTGCTGCAAAACCTCCATGGAGTCACCAATCTGCTTTGCAATAACTCGAATATTTGCGCCTGCCCTGAGTAATAACTCAGACTTACGCACGGCGATACTACCCGCACCAACAACCAGGCAAGGCTTGTTTTTAATGTCTAAAAAAATAGGGAGATAATTCATTGAACAATTTTAAAATCAACAGTGCGTCGTGACGTGAGAAGCTATCTTAACATTACTGTCACAAGATCAAATATTACCAATGGATAATATATTGAGGTGAACACTTTCTGTGTTAAATGACCGGGCTCGAACATCAAATGTCGAGCGGCAAAGGAAACACGCCCGACTTAAACACGGGCGTGTTGGGTATTAATTACTGATTTTTCTGTCTGTAATTATCAATCGCAGCCGCGATTGCATCTTCTGCCAGAACCGAGCAGTGAATTTTCACCGGAGGCAGCGCTAACTCCTCGGCAATATGGGTATTTTTGATTTCCGAGGCTTCGTCGAGGCTCTTGCCCTTCACCCACTCTGTAACCAGTGAACTTGACGCAATTGCCGAGCCACAACCGTAGGTTTTAAACTTGGCGTCTTCGATGATGCCATTTTTGCCAACTTTAATTTGCAACTTCATTACGTCGCCGCAAGCGGGGGCACCAACCATACCGGTGCCAACAGATTGATCATCGTCGATCACACCAACGTTACGTGGGTTTTCATAATGATCTAGAACTTTTTCGCTATATGCCATGATTACATCCTCTATATGTAGCTTTAATGTGCTACCCATTCAACAGAATTCAAATCAATACCCTCTTTGTACATATCCCAAAGTGGTGAGAGATTGCGTAGTTTTTCGACCGCCTTGCGCACCAGGTCGACGGTGTAGTCGATTTCCTCGACCGTGGTATAACGTCCAATGGTGAAGCGAATCGAGCTGTGTGCCAATTCATCATTACGGCCCAGGGCACGCAATACATAAGACGGCTCAAGGCTCGCAGAAGTACAGGCCGATCCCGAAGACACCGCCAGATCGCGAAGGGCCATAATCAGTGATTCACCCTCGACAAAATTAAAGCTGATATTTAAATTACCGGCAGTTCGTTGTTCAAAGTCACCATTGATATAAACTTCTTCGTCATTTTTTAAGCCGTTATATAAACGGTCACGCAGCATACGAATTCGATCATTTTCACTTGCCATTTCTTCACCAGCGATACGAAATGCCTCACCCATGCCAACGATTTGATGCGTTGCTAGTGTGCCTGACCTGAGACCTCTTTCATGACCACCACCGTGCATCTGGGCTTCAAGTCGAACACGCGGCTTACGGCGTACATAAAGTGCTCCGATGCCTTTAGGACCATAAATCTTATGCGCGGAAAACGACATTAAATCAACTTTCAGCGCTTGCATATCAATTTCAACCTTACCTGCTGACTGAGCGGCATCGACGTGAAAAATAATCTTATTGTCGCGGGCGAGTTCTCCGATAGCCGCAATATCCTGAATAACGCCTATCTCATTGTTGACGTGCATTACGGAGATGACGATAGTTTGTTCAGTAATTGCCGCCTTAAGTTTTTCCATGTCGATCAGGCCATTTTCTTCCGGGTCAAGATAAGTCACTTCGAAACCCTCGCGCTCGAGTTGACGGCAGGTATCCAGAACCGCCTTGTGTTCGGTCTTCACAGTAATAATGTGATTTCCCTTCTTGCGATAAAAATGTGCCGCTCCTTTGATCGCCAGATTATCCGATTCGGTTGCGCCACTAGTCCAGACGATTTCTCGGGGGTCAGCATTTATCAGGTCGGCCACTTGCTGTCTTGCTTCGTCTACGGCCTGCTCAGCCTTCCAGCCGAATTCGTGGCTGCGGGAAGCCGGATTTCCGAATTGACCTTCGATGGTTAAAAATTCTGCCATCTTAGCAGCCACTCGCTCATCTATAGGGGTAGTTGCACTATAGTCGAGGTAAATAGGCAATTTAATGTTACTCACAAAGTATCTCCAGGTGTATCTGTCAGGCTACCGCCTGGGAACGATTTAAAAAGCGTCCGTACTGGGCATCCTGTTTAATGACTAATTTATTAATATCAGGCCGATTAACGTACTGATCAAGCTTAATGCCGCTTAAAAATTTATATAAGTTGCAGGAAAGATCAAACCAAAGCTGATGGGTTAAACACTTTTCACCTTTGGAACAATTACCCTTACCGCCACATTTAGTCATATCGAGTTTTTCATCAACTGACTGAATAATGTCGGCTATAGATATATCACCCGAAGGTCTGGCGAGCGTATAACCACCGCCAGGTCCTCTTACGCCTTTAACCAGGCCCTGTTTTCTAAGTTTAGAAAACAATTGTTCCAGGTATGATAGTGATATGCCCTGGCACTGTGATATCTCAGCCAAAGTCACCGGCCCCTGTTTTTCATGTAACGCAATATCCATCATCGCGGTTACAGCATAGCGGCCTTTTGTAGACAATCGCATGGCTTATCTCATAATTCCTGACTATTTCAGTCAGGAATTATGAGATAAGCGTCAAGGAAGGTCAAGATGTATTTATAATCTCAGAAACATAAGTAACTATAAATGTTAAATATCAATTAGATACGGATACTACTTAATGTTATTTATATTATTTTTGAATTGTTTCATCGGATGAAAATAATGCCCCTGATACAGACAAAAGCCGAGCCATTTGAACAGAAATCGATTCATCGTCCATTTATGCCGTAACAGGTTATCGATCTCAATCAGACCATAATGTCTTTTGAGTAAATGCTGAACTTCAACCACTCTCGCGTCATGATAAACCTTTAAATGTAAATCGGGTTCGAATAAATAGTGGCCAGATTTCTCAAATCGATAGGTCATGCTCAACATCGTCGTGTATTTGCATCGTTGCTTAACGCTCAAATACAAATCTGCGTGCCCGGGTACCGACGAAATCATCTGATCAGCAATACCTAGATCAGGTGCAATTTTGCGTAAACGCATGTAATTGTGTTCGTAAAGATCCATCAGTCCGGAAAAACTATTCGGCGTGACAGCATGTCCTGAGCGAACCGGATCCAGTTCAAGCAACATACTGTTTTCTATTCAGGTTGGTTAGCTGGTATCTAAAGCCCAAATATTCCTCGATGGTTTTGAATCGGTCTGCTACTAACATCATATTTTTACTTGTTTGCTCGTTTTTCAATTGCAGGATAAGAAACCAGCGGTTGGAAAACACATTGAAGTCTTCAAACTGAAGCTGGTTTACCCCAACCCTGGAGGTACTGCCGCTCAATGTAACTATAGTAGGATCCTGTGACTTTAACCGCTGGTATCTGTATAGCTCCCTAAACAGAAGCAGTGCGGTCAACACGCCAAGTAAAGCAGGTAATAAATTTACTCGATGAAAAAAAGCCCCTATCGCCAGCAACACCAGGCAGTACAGAATTATGCTGAAAAAATTTAAACTGGGCGACTGCTTAAGCTGATACTGCTGCATTTTGGGACTTCTTTAATACAGTTCAGGAACGACTGGCCATACTTCTCATTGATCGAGCGAGATAATCAATGATTTGATTCGAACTGGTTTGCTTACCCAGCAAGAGCGCATAAAGGTCAGGGTCGGGCATTTCAAGAAGCTCTTTGAAGCCAGCTTTTTCGGCTTCGCTGGCAATTGCATAATTTGATTCAAGATAGGTTGTCATGATCACATCAAGCTCTTTCATTCCCCGTCGGCATAACCAGCGTAGTCTTGATTTTTCTGACATTACATTTTTCGTTGTATAAGAAGCTTCTTGGTCTCAGCGATAGCCTGCGCTGGATTCAGGCCTTTCGGGCAAACCTTGGCACAATTCATGATGGTGTGACAGCGATATAACTTGAAAGGATCTTCGAGATCGTCGAGTCTTTCACCAGCGGCTTCATCGCGACTATCGACAATCCAGCGATAGGCATTAAGCAATGCCGCAGGCCCCAGATAACGATCACTATTCCACCAGTAGCTGGGGCAACTGGTAGAGCAACAGGCGCAGAGGATACATTCGTAAAGGCCATCGAGTTTTTCGCGGTCTTCCTTTGATTGCAGACGTTCTCGATCAGGCGGGGTAGCTGAATCGGTTTTCATCCAGGGCTCGATTGAGGCGTATTGCGCATAAAAATTAGTCAGATCAGATACTAAATCTTTGACAATTGGCTGGTGCGGTAGGGGATATACTTTTATGTCGCCTTTAATATCGGCGATAGACTGGGTACAGGCAAGCGTATTACCACCATCAATATTCATTGAGCAGGAACCACAGATTCCCTCGCGGCAGGAACGTCGCATAGAAAGGGTCGAATCTATCTGATCTTTAATTTTCAGCAGGCCATCTAACACCATCGGCCCGCAGCTATCCATATCAACTTCGTAGGTATCGGTATAGGGGTTTTCACCAGTTGCAGGATCGTATCGATAGACGATAAATCGCCTGATATTGGTGACACCTTCGGCAGCCTTGAAGAGCTTGCCCTGCTTGACTACAGAGTTTGCGGGTAGTGAAAATTCGGCCATTTAAGCTCCCTTTCTATATATTCATTAAGTCTGGATTAGTAAACGCGTTCCTTGGGCGGAATGACTTCACATTCATCGCTCAAGGTGTACATGTGCACTGGACGATAATCGAATTTAACCTCGCCATTTTCGTCTACCCAGGCCAGGGTGTGTTTCATCCAGTTTTCGTCGTCGCGTTCGGCAAAATCCTCACGTGCATGGCCACCACGACTTTCAGGCCGATTCAATGCACCCTGAATGATCGACTGCGCCTGTAACAACAGGTTTTCGAGTTCAAGCGTTTCGACTAAATCGGTATTCCAGATCATTCCACGATCCGAGACCTTAACATCCTCAAAACTGGCGAATACCTGATTCATTTTATCGACACCTTCCTGCATCGAATCACCAGTACGAAAAACAGCCGCATGTTTTTGCATGGTACGCTGCATGTCATCACGAATCTGTGCCGTGGATGTGCTACCAGAGGCGTTACGTAGTTGGTCAAAGCGAGATATCAAAGGTTCGATGCTTTCTTCTAACAGGGCTTTATGCGGTGTGCCCGGCTTGATAATCTCTGCTGCCCGCAGCGCCGCGGCGCGTCCGAATACGACTATATCGAGTAGGGAATTAGAGCCAAGACGATTAGCGCCATGGACCGAAACACAGGCGGCTTCGCCGATCGCCATAAGACCTGGAACAACCGTATCCGGGTCGCCATCTCTAATAGTCACTACTTCGCCATGATAATTGGTTGGGATGCCGCCCATGTTGTAATGAACAGTCGGCAAGACTGGTATTGGCGCTTTGCTGACATCGACACCGGCAAATATTTCTGCCGATTCAGAGATGCCAGGTAAGCGTTCGTCTATTACTTCCGAGCCAAGATGTTCGAGATGCAAATGAATATGATCCTTATTCGGCCCGACACCCCTGCCCTCGTTAATTTCGATTGTCATCGAACGACTCACCACGTCGCGTGATGCCAGATCCTTGGCATTCGGAGCATATCGCTCCATAAAGCGTTCACCATCGGAATTAGTCAGGTAACCACCCTCGCCTCGCACACCCTCGGTGATCAAAACCCCTGCACCGTAAATACCAGTGGGGTGAAACTGTACAAACTCCATATCCTGTAACGGCAGACCGGCACGCAATACCATCGCATTACCATCACCGGTGCAGGTATGCGCCGAAGTTGCAGAGAAGTAGGCTCGACCACAGCCACCGGTAGCCAGTACTACGGTATGTGCACGAAAGCGATGCAACTCTCCGGTTGCCAGATCCCAGGCGATAACACCTCGACAAACTCCGGCATCCATAATCAGGTCGATGGCGAAATATTCAATGAAAAACTCGGCTTTGTGTTTTAGCGACTGCTGGTAAAGCGTGTGTAATATTGCGTGTCCGGTGCGATCTGCTGCGGCACAGGTGCGTTGCGCAATGCCTTCGCCATAATTGGTTGTCATACCGCCGAAAGGACGCTGATAGATTTTTCCTTCTTCGGTGCGTGAAAATGGTACGCCATAATGCTCGAGCTCGATGACTGCCGGAACTGCCTCGCGGCACATATACTCAATAGCATCCTGATCGCCTAACCAGTCCGATCCTTTGATCGTATCGTACATGTGCCACTGCCAGCTATCGGGTCCCATATTACCCAGCGAAGCACTCATGCCACCCTGGGCTGCTACGGTATGACTGCGGGTCGGAAATACCTTGGTAATGCAGGCCGTTGACAGACCAGCGGCCGCCATACCTAGCGCAGCACGCAAACCAGCCCCACCAGCGCCTACGATTACGACGTCGTAAGTATGATCAATAATATTATATTTCTGCGCCATAAATCAGCTTCCAAAAGAAATTTTTAACACTGCTACGACACCAATAATGGCAAATAACAGACACAGAAAATTGACTAGTATAATGCTCACGGTTCGCGTTGAATGCGTCGAGACATAGTCTTCGATAACAATTTGTATTCCTAGTTGAGCGTGGTAAAAAGTCGCCAGAATCAACAGGATTAGAGCAATTGCCACCGTAGGCTGCCTAATCCAGGTAGTCAAAGTCGCATGATCTATCGGCATCGAGGCAATACTAAACGCAAACCACAGAACCAGCGGGATTAAAATTAGCGTGGTTAATCTCTGATGCCAGAAGTGGCCAGTACCTTCTTTCGCTGAACCCAACCCCTTAACTTTAGATAAAGGCGTGCTCAAATTATCCATAGCCCTATCCTGCCATATTAGCTGCGACCAGCCAGGTCGCAACAGTGAGTGCTAGTGTTACAAAAATTACCAGTTTGGCCGTTATATCTACAGTTTCGAGTTCGAAACCCAAACCGACATCCCAGAATAAATGACGAATACCATTACAGAAATGCAAATACAGCGAAAATACCAGGCCGAAGAGAAATATTTGCCCGTACCAGGCCCCCAGATGCTGGTAGGCAATGGCGTAGGTCTCGGGGCTATTTGCCGCCGCAGCCAATATCCAGACCAGTACCATGGCACCGAGTCCAAGAACTACTCCAGTAGCTCGGTGAGCCACCGATAGGAGCGCCGTCAATGGTAGTCGATAAATTTGTAGATGTGGAGAAAGAGGCAGTTTGTTTTGTGGAGTCATTTAGATTTCCATTTGATCAACAAAGCTCTAGTTTGAATTAGTGCTGGATTAATGTCGATGCTAAAAATCGATGCAGCGACCATTTTTTTCCCAGTCGCCGTATCGGGTTGGCTCTTTGCCTTTCCTGCCGCCGTACTCCTTTTCAGGCGAATCAGCTTTTTTATGCACGAGTTTAATTTGTTGCTCAGATTTATTCTTTTCGAGGTTTTTTTGACGGGCTACTTTTATCATAGAATCTGGTGTCTGAACTATTTTTAACAGGAACCCAGATACTACCACATTACTTTTTCAGCATGGGGAAATTAAATATTGTAGAGGTTTCTTCTCGCTAATAAATACAGGATATTATTAACCAACCTGACTCTGCGAGAGAAGATTCTACAAGTCTTTTAATACTCTCGGAATCAGCTGAGCATACGGCACATAGCCAGTAATCGCTTCACCGGATTCTAAAAACAACGCTGGTGTGCCGGTAACACCTACACGATTGCCCATCTCATAACCCTGGTCGACGAAGTCGGCAGCATCACAGTCTCCAGACGGCAAATCACCTTCTACAACACCTTTGCCAATACTCATCGCCAGGCTTTTATCCTCGGCACACCAGACCTGTTTTAGAGTTGAATATCCCGGGCCGCGACTACCACCACGCGGATAGGGTAAATATTGCACGGTAATACCCGCATCCTGAAGGTGGTTCACTTCTTCGTGCAATTTTTTACAATAGGGGCAGGAGGTATCGGTGAAAACGGTTAATCGCGCTTTTTCGGTCCCACTGGCAGGAAAAACAGACATATCAGAATTCGCTACCTTAGCCAGTTCCTCTTTTGTGACATCACGACGACTGAGTTCGGTTAAGTTTTGCCCACGTTCCAGGTCGAACATTTCTCCGATAAAAACATATCGGCCACCTTCAATTAAATAGCCAAATTTAGCACCGAATCGTGTTTGAAAGACGCCCTTAACTGGCGTTTCAACCGGAGGAGAAATATTGTCAGTGCCAAGGCGTAATTTTAATAATCGAGTAATATCGGTTTGATCTAAGGATTCTATCGATTTGGCATCTCCGGATTCAGATCCCTGTTCTACAACGCCTGCAATTTGATCTTTAATTTCAAATCGTGCCGCCCACTTTCGATAAGTCGCCTCAGGCCATTTGGATTGAAAATAGGAAATTACCGCATCGATTTGAGCATCATTTAATATCGACTCGAAGCCAGGCATCACACCGCCAAGTGGAATTCCGCCACGTTGGATAGTCTCTTTCAACTGTTGAAGTGAATGATGCCAGGCATGTGCCGTTCCATTGAGCGGTGGTGGTGGATATTGGCCATTGCTGTCGGTTTTTTTCCAGTCTATGGTTAACTCGGCGTCGGCTCCATGGCAGGCAGCGCAATTTTGCTTAAACAATTTTTCACCACTGGCCAACTGTTCAGCATTATACCAATGTCCACTGCCAGCCAGCGCAGATCCACCCAAAGTCAATAAACCGATGGCAGCAGCCGGAATTAAATATTTAATCATTAATAAATCTCTTTTTATAAAAAATTCAAATACAGCACTAAAAGCACGGACTTTAGTCTCTAATCTAGCTGGAAAGTTCATATTGCCAAATCAGGATACGATTATTCGCAGGCATTTCAATATCGCTAATTAGGTGTAGGCTAGAACGGCTGGCAATCTCGTCAATCCACTCAAAATGCTTAATCCCGCTTTGTGCATCGCGTGACTTTAACCATCCATCAAATTGGGCATTACTCGGTGAGGTGTAACTCCCCTGATAATTAAACGGCCCGTAAATAATGAGATGGCCTTTTTGTTTCAAACAGGCTGTGCAGCGCGATAAACATTGCTCTACCTGATCTTCATTCATTATATGAAAAGTATTGGCGCTGAACACTAAATCATAGTTTTTATTCATCCACGCCGAACCAACATCGAGTTCGATCGGTTCGGGCAAATTCGGCAGTTGGGAATCCGTTATCCACAATTTTATCGCCGCCAGATTCTCCTCCAGATCGGATGTCTGCCAGACTATTCCCGGCGCCATAGCCGCAAAGTGAACCGCATGTTGACCGGTGCCACTACCAATCTCAAGAACCTGCATGCCATCCACTAGATAAGATTCGATAGATTCGAATATTACTGCTTTGTTTTGCTCACTGGATTCTGAATAAGGTTTATTCATGCTGTAATTTTATCACTTTGCGACTCGATTGCGATTGCGTAGAAATTCAAGTTTTTCGCCAATCTTGATTTCGAGCCCGCGGTCAACCGGATTGTAATAATGTTTCGGCTGCATTTCCTCAGGAAAATAATGTTCGCCCGCTGCAAAAGCATCTGCCTCATCGTGTGCGTATCGATAGTTTTCCGCGTAACCCTGGTCTTTCATAAACTGCGTCGGGGCATTACGTAAATGCAGAGGTACGTCAAGGCTACCTGAATTTTGTGCGTCCTGCATGGCTTCGTTATACGCGCTATATATTGCATTACTCTTCGCAGCACAGGCGAGATAAACGATTCCCTGAGCGATTGCCAGTTCGCCCTCTGGACTACCCAGCCTTTCGTAGGTTTGCCAGCCATTCAGCGTTAATTCAAGGCCGCGCGGATCGGCGATGCCGATATCCTCAATCGCCATACGAACCACGCGCCGTGAGATATAAACAGGATCGCAGCCGCCGTCGATCATACGACAAAACCAGTAGAGTGCAGCGTCTGGATCAGACCCTCGTACTGATTTATGCAAGGCCGATATCTGTTCGTAGAATACATCGCCTTTTTTATCGAAACGACGTAAACCCTGTGCCACAACATCCGCGACCAGTTGAGAATCTATATTTTTCGTCTCAACCAGATCACTGATAATTTCGAGATATGTCAAAGCGCGTCGGGCATCGCCATCGGCTGCTTTAACCAACATTTGACAGGCATCGTCATCAATCGTCAGGCCGAAGTGACCGAGACCGTCGTCTTTGTCCTGCAGTGCGCGACGTAATACTTTTTCTATTTCGTCAGTCGATATCGGTTTCAGCACATAAGTGCGTGTTCGGGAAAGTAAAGCGTTGTTTAACTCGAAGGATGGATTTTCGGTTGTTGCACCGACGAACAATATCGTACCGTCCTCTATAAAAGGCAGGAAAGCGTCCTGTTGCGATTTGTTAAAGCGGTGTACTTCGTCGACAAATAATACGGTTTTACCCTGATGTTGTTTAGCTTGTTCGATCGCTTCGCGAATTTCCTTAACTCCTGACAAAACAGCCGAAATGGTCAGAAACCTGGCATCGGAATATTTCGCAATGAGTCGAGCGATTGTAGTTTTGCCAGTGCCCGGAGGCCCCCAGAACAACATCGAGTGCAGCTTGTTGGCCTCGATCGCCTGTCTTAACGGTTTGCCCTCAGCGAGTAAATGTGATTGCCCGAAAATCTGATCAAGCTGGCGAGGTCGCATGCGATCCGCCAGAGGCTGGAACGCCTTTTCAGTGGTAAACAGGTCACTCATAAATGCTGAATTGAAATGGGCGTGTTAACCACCAACTCCGAAAACATCTACCCCGGCAGGCGGTATGAACTTAAATGTTTTAGGATTATGCACAACATCCAGGCGTAAATTTTCGAAAACGATTTGCGTACTCTGACCGAATTTATCACGTAGCTCCATGGCTTTAACCGCGCCGTCATCAAGGCCGATATAAACGTTGGTATAGTCCATATCCTGTGATTTGGGTTCGAGCTCCACCCAATATAAATACTCGCGCTGCCCTACTTCATTGATTTTAAATTCAGCGCTGATTTTATTTTTGCGCATCAATATCATAATTGGCGCGGATGCCAGGCCGGAAGACATTGGTTTTACCGTGACCTGGTCGAGGTCGACATCGTAAACCCATAGCTCTTTACCATCGGCGATAATTTGCTGCTCGTAGGGCGTCATATAAATCCACGAGAATTTACCCGGCCGCTGAATGGCTACCTTGCCACTGCTTTGCTGGACGATATTTTTATTGTCGTCGAGAACCGTCTGTTTAAAGTCTGCAGTCAGATTATCGAGACTACCAAGCGCGTCATTGAGCCGCTTTTCGGCGCTTTGCGCGAAAGCTGGTGAAGTAAAACCATAAATGACACTCAATACTAAGACGAGGTATTTCATAAACTTAAACTCTTTATTTAGTCCGCTGGAGGTGGCGGCGGTGCGAGAACTTCGCGGCTTCCATTACCCTGTACCATTGAAACAACCCCGGCGTTCTCCATTTCTTCGATCATGCGGGCGGCACGGTTATAGCCTATTTTCAGGCGGCGTTGCACGTAAGATATCGAAGCCTTGCGCGTTTCTGTGACCACTGCTACGGCTTCGTCGTATAGCGCGTCAATTTCTCCACCACTGGAGTCCCTGGCAGCTTCACCAGGTAATACCGGCATTACCGACTCTTCCAGTACGTTGGCAATATAATTCGGCGCACCTGATTTTTTAATTTCTTCGATGACAGCATGCACTTCGTGATCATCCACAAACGCACCATGTATTCTTACGGGTACGCTAGTGCCAGGTGGCAAATACAGCATGTCACCGTGTCCCAGTAATGATTCAGCGCCCATTTGATCGAGTATGGTGCGCGAGTCGACCTTTGACGAGACCTGAAAAGCGATACGCGTTGGAATATTGGATTTGATTAAACCGGTAATAACATCTACCGAAGGTCGTTGTGTGGCGAGTAATAGATGTATTCCGGAGGCACGGGCTTTTTGTGCAAGGCGGCAGATGAGTTCTTCAACTTTTTTACCGACCACCATGATCATGTCGGCAAATTCATCGACGACCACGACAATATAAGGTAGCGTCTCCAGCTCTTCAGGCTCGGCATCCGGATTGAGTAGTAGCAGGTTTTTATCAAATAAAGGATCCTTAATCGGTGTGCCCGCCGCCCTTGCGTCAATCACCTTACGGTTATAGCCAGAAATATTACGCACACCCAGTGACGCCATTAAGCGATAACGACGCTCCATTTCGGCAACGCACCAACGCAATGCGTTAGCCGCGTCCTTCATATCAGTAACAACTGGTGCTATTAAATGCGGGATACCCTCGTATATATTCAATTCCAGCATTTTCGGATCGATTAAAATTAGTCGGACCTCTTCCGGTGTTGCTTTGTAAAGCAAGCTAAGCAGCATTGCGTTGAGTGCAACAGACTTACCGGAGCCTGTCGTACCTGCCACCAGTAGGTGAGGCATTTTCGCGAGGTCAGCAACAACTGCCTTGCCACTGATATCTTTACCCAGGGCAAGTGTCAGTGGAGAAGGCGATTGATCAAAACTTCGTGATCGCAGAATTTCACTCAACACCACGAGTTCACGATGTTCGTTCGGAATTTCCAGTCCCATGACAGACTTGCCGGGAATAATTTCTACCACGCGAACCCCGATGACCGAAAGAGAACGCGCCAGATCTTTTGCCAGATTGCTGATCTGACTAACCTTAACCCCGGGGGCCGGCGTTATTTCAAAGCGTGTAATTACCGGGCCAGGATGCACTGACTCCACCTGAATTTCGATGCCGAAATCGAGCAGTTTGAGTTCAAGTTGCTGTGACATTGCTTCAAGCGCCGATTCACTATAACCAGCGTATGTAGGTTTGGGGTTATCTAACAAAGACAGCGGTGGGATCGAGTTGCCATTCTTATTACCCGTATGAAACAGCGGTATTTGTTTCTCTTTTTCGGCTCGTGCGCTTTGCTCAACCTGTAAAACAACAGGTTCAATTTTTAGTGGCTTGCGTTTCTCCTGCCTCTTTAGCTGGTCGGTCAGTAGTTGTTCACGTTGCGTACGATTTCGTTTACCTTCGAATTGGTCAATAAGCATATAGTAACGATCCAGTATCTTATCGATCAGCATCAGGGTAAATTTTCCGATAATGTCCGCAACGGCAAGCCAGGAGACACCTGAAAACAATGTTAGGCCGGCGAGAAATAAAGCCAGATATAAGACCGTTGCTCCCAGAAACCCGAGCCCCTGGGAAAAATAATTACCGGTTATTTGACCGAGAATACCGCCAGCACCAGCCGGCATCTCGCTGGGATTGATTCCGAAATGGAGGCTAGAAAGTGCGCATCCGGAGATCAGCGTTACGACAAAACCACTCCATCGTATGACTAGCATCTGATAGCGTTCTTCGGCGCTGTAATGACGTGTTTTAACCAGAATAATACCGTTGTAAAAAATCATTATCGGTAGTAAAAAAGCTAAAAAACCAAATAGATAATATGACAAATCGGATATCCAGGCCCCAGCGACTCCGCCAAAATTCTGAATATCGTCATTCGTACCGCTATGCGACCAGGCTGCATCCTGAGCGTTATAGCTGTACAGGGCTGCCAATATATAACTAGCCACAGCAAATGAAATCAACATACCCGCTTCACGCAATCGCCGATTAATATGTTCGGTGAATATTAGCTTTTGATCCTGGATACTTGATCGGGATTTTATTTTTGCTTGCGCCACTTGAGTATATAGTAAATTTTGGTGCCTCTATTCTACATGAACAAACCATTACTGAGCCATATAACAATTGGAAACTCAGAACAATTTACATAAGGCAATATTTTATAAATAAACAAATTAAAACAGGCTTCTGAAAGCCCAATCAGCTTCATTTCAGGAGATTGTTGAAAGAAATCTCATTACTATCCTGGTATTCTTATATCGCTTGAAAATATCTGTTCTGCCGCCATTTCAAGTTTCGTATCCAGTAAAAATTCATATTTACATTGCGCTATGAACATTTACTATGAGCCCCCGTTTTAATTACAAATTGAATTCCAGGAAACATCATGTCTGACAAACAACATCGTCGCGTCATTATTCTAGGTTCCGGGCCTGCGGGCTATGCCGCCGCGGTATATGCCGCTAGAGCCAACCTGAAACCAATGGTGATTACCGGAGTTGAAGCCGGTGGACAGCTAATGACCACTACCGATGTTGATAACTGGCCAGGAGATGTTGAGGGCCTGACCGGTCCGGTTTTAATGCAACGTATGCAGCAACATGCCGAACGCTTTGACACCGAAATAGTATTTGATCATATTCACACCACTTTCCTGGATGAAACACCGAAACGCTTAATCGGTGACAGTGGTGAATATACCTGTGATTCGCTAATCATAGCTACCGGCGCCAGCGCGATGTATCTGGGAGAGCCTTCCGAGCAAAAATTCCAGGGCAAGGGTATTTCTGCCTGCGCTACCTGCGATGGATTTTTCTTTAAAAATCAAAAAGTGGCAGTAATTGGCGGCGGCAATACGGCGGTTGAAGAGGCGCTTTATCTATCTAATATTGCCAGCCATGTAACCCTTGTTCATCGCCGTGATGCATTGCGATCTGAAAAGATATTGCAGGATCAACTGTTCGATAAAGCTAAAAATGGTAACGTCACAATCGAATGGTTCAATCGCTTCGACGAAGCGCTGGGTGATGATTCGGGTGTCACCGGGTTGCGCATTCGTAATGTGCAGGACGACTCGACCAGAGAGCTTGATTTAACAGGTATCTTTATTGCAATTGGGCATAAACCCAATACTCAGATATTCGCTGATCAAGTAGATATGGTGAATGGTTATATCACAGTCAAAAGTGGCACTGACGGTGACGCTACAGCTACTAGTATTGAGGGTGTTTTTGCCGCAGGTGACGTAATGGACCATGTTTATCGGCAAGCCATCACATCGGCCGGGTCGGGTTGCATGGCAGCACTCGATGCTGAAAAATATCTCGACACTAAAGGATAGCCGCAGAGTAAAGTTTGAAAGTCAGTGTCTATCACAGCTTATCGGAAATAGATGAATCTGCCTGGGATTCACTAGGCGAAGCGAATTATCCCTTTACCCGTCATGCTTTCCTTTGTGGACTCGAACAGCATGACTGCCTGGAGCCATTCGGATGGCATCCAGTTTATTTCTCAATTCATCAAGACGAAACCCTGATCGCGGCGCTGCCCTGTTATATTAAAACAAATTCCTACGGTGAACTGGTATTCGATCACGCCTGGTCGCAGGCTTACCAGCGTAGCGGGCTGGATTACTATCCAAAGCTGGTGACGGCCATACCCTATACGCCCGCGACGGGTGAACGATTTCTGATAAACCAGACGATTGTCAGTGATGAAGCCACCCGGCAGGAATTGTGTTTGCAGCTCAGTAGCGCGGCATCTCTATTTTGCCAGCAGCACAAACTGAGTTCCTGGCACATTCTGTTTGCCGAGCAATCAATATTACGTGGACTGGAAAGCAGGGACATTATGCTGCGAAGCGATATCCAGTTTCACTGGCAAAATCATCAATACAAGAATTTTGATCATTTTCTCACCAGCTTAAGTTCGCGTAAACGTAAAAATATTCGTAAAGAACGTATTGCTGCCCATCAGCATGGACTGGAAATCAAAATGCGCGAAGGCCATGAACTTAATGCTAAAGAGTGGTCGAGGGTGCACGAATTGTATGCTGGCATCTATCATCGAAAATACGGCACCGCGACACTAAGCCTGGCATTTTTCCAGCATCTCGGGGAGTCTCTCGGAGATCGTGTTCTAGTGGTCAGTGCGAGCGAGGCGAATGACATAGTCGCAGCATCCTTATTCTTCCGCAGTGATAGCCATCTCTATGGTCGTGTCTGGGGATGCGAGGGTTACGCACGCGACCTGCATTTTGAGTGCTGCTATTATCAGGGCATCGATTATTGCATCGCTAACCAGTTAGAATGGTTCGACCCCGGTGCACAGGGAGAGCATAAACTCAGCCGTGGTTTCCTACCTCGTAAGACCTGGTCGGGTCACTGGATAGCTGAACCTGAGTTTCGTACGGCCATTGCCGGGTTTCTCCGGCAGGAGAATCAATATATCAATGATTATCAAACCCAGTTAATGCAGCATTCGCCTTATCGGCAATCTTAAATAGCGGTTTTTATATGACTATTAACTTTAACTATATCTCGTAACTGATTGTTATAACGGTGTATTACTTAAATATATTTTTGTCGGTAATGTTCGTCCGCACATGATCCCCTGGCTCGATTCAGAAGCCCCACCCTACTTTCCCGATACTGCGACTGCGTTGGATGAACCGAGTGGCTTACTCGCGGCGGGTGGAAAACTGAGTGTCGACTGGTTACTGGTTGCCTACCGCCAGGGCATTTTTCCCTGGTTTAGTCACCAGGAACCGATTTTATGGTGGTCACCCGCGCCGCGCACGGTGATCTTTCCACCAGGCTTTCACTCTAGCAAAGGTTTGAATAAATTGTGGCGCCAGAATCGATTCCGGTTCACTCAAAATCGGTCGTTTCAAACAGTTATCAGGCAATGTGCAGCGCCCCGCGACAATCAACCCGGCACCTGGATAGTCGAAGAAATGATCGATGCCTACATAACAATGCACAAAGCTGGGTTTGCCCACTCGATAGAATGCTGGGATACCGGGGACAGGCTGGTAGGAGGTTTATACGGTATATCCCTCGGTAAGGTATTTTTTGGAGAATCGATGTTCAGCCTTGAAGCAAATACATCAAAACTTTGCCTGAAACATCTGGTTGAATCGGGTGATTATGAACTAATCGACTGTCAGCTCGCGACTGCACATTTGGCATCGATGGGAGCGGCTGAAATAAGCAGGGACGAATTTGAGCGACTACTCAATCAGCTTGTTTGAGACAACAGAATTCGCATTGCGGCCAGGCTCAACATACACATCGCCATTATCCTTGTTCGTAAATTTAGGGCTAACTGGCAAATCGATCCATCAGATTGTGCCACCTGAGGATAGCGGGCAGAAACCAGGGACTCCCTGAATACAGTGGTCGAGTCTCAAAAGTAAGGTCATCCAGCGGCGTCAATCCTTCCGGATCGTTAAGTATTTTTAACGCCGCTTTACGGCCGAACCATGTCGCACGACCAACACCTGAACCACAATAACCCATGGCATAGTGTACGCCCGCCATTTTACCTTGCGGTATTCGACCGATATGGGGTGCATGATCAAAGGTGTATGCCACTGTTCCAGACCAGGCATGACTGATAGACGTTTCTCTTAATTGTGGAAATATCCGTATCATTAATCGATGCAGGTCCCTGATGTAGTTTTCCGGCCTGTCCGCTTGATTGAAAGCACGCCCGCCAAATACCATACGCGTGCCATCTGATGAGGGACGATAATAAGGAACCAGTCGACTAGTGTCTCCAAACCCGTGTTGCATTGGACTCAGTTCGCGCATCAAGTCTGGTGACAGTGGTTGTGTTGCAATGATCGCGGAACGAAGCGGAATTACTCTACGCCGAAGATAGGGAAAATTTGTGTCGGTGTAACCATTGGTGGCAATCAAAACTTCGCCGCATCGAATGGATACTTCCCCTACCTGGACGCGATACCCATCGCTGGCCGATTCAACCTGTTCTACTCTGGCAGGTGCAAAAATCCCTGCCCCAGCTTCTGACGCAAGATTGGCTAATCCATTCAGGTAGAGCCACGGATGCAGGTGACCATCCTGGTGATAGACAATTCCGCCCTTGTAGAAATCGCTGCCGATATGATCTCGTTGTGCCGCTTGAGGCACCATTTCATAATCCAGATCGACTACTTTACTAAGGTTTTCCGCCTGCCGTGCCAGTTCACCGTAGTTTTTAACAGCGACTGCTCCTCTAAAACGACCTGCTTCGATTAACCCACATTCAATGCCTTCCTGAGATATAAATTGCTTCAGCCAGGTTAATATATCCATCGATTCGCGTATGATTTCGGTCGCCTTAGCCTCTCCAAGATTAGCCTTGAGGCCAGCCAGTCCAAGCTTATGGAATGATGGCCCGATCAAACCACCGTTTCTACCGGAGCAACCATATCCGGGTTGCGATGAGTCTAATATAGTTACCGACCTGCCAGCTCGCGCCAGGGTGATCGCCGCGGATAACCCCGTATATCCTGCACCAACAATGACGCAATCGGCTTGCATGGGGATTTCACTAGCAGAAGTTGCTAGCAGATCGAGATCTATTGCTTGATCAGCAGAACAGGAATCCCACCAATAGGGATGGGGCTGAATAGCATTGATATTTATTTTTGTCACGATTTGGAGCTTTTATTGTAGTCGGAGTTAATTTTACCCTAATCTAATAATCTGCGCCTTCTTTACATCCGGCTACATTGCCAGATATTCGGCCTCCCCTTCTCTATGGTCATAGAGTCAGCCATTAGCAGTTCCCCGAATTCATCATCGGTTATACTAGCCCAACATGGCCAGACCTTTACGAATAGAATTCTCCAACGCGCTTTACCATATTACTTCTCGGGGTAATTATCGCGTTATATCGTTTAAACCCAGTACGAGCATGGATGGTTATAGTATGAAAGCAATAGCGGATGCGATAAGTTTGCATTATTCTTCGGTAAGCAAGCTAGTAAAATCCTATGAGAATTCATGACTCAAGAATTGACCTCGTAATCGTTCTCACATAATGACTATTAATGGATCATGTTTTTGTGGTGCAGTGACATATAAAGTCGAAGGTAAACTGCGAGATGCTCGTTCTTGCCATTGCTCAATGTGTCGAAAAGCCTTCAGTTCGCAGGCATCGGCGTATGCATTGGTAGATGAAAAAGAATTCTCATGGGTTTCCGGCGAGGATCTACTATCCAGTTATGAATCAAATAACGGCGCAGGTTTACAGTTTTGTAGTAAATGCGGCTCAACACTTTGTGGTACCTACGAGGGCAAGATCCATGGGATTACCTTAGGTTGCGTAGAGGGTGATGCGGAAATAGAACTGGAAAGGCATATTTTTGTAGGCTCGAAAGCATCATGGGAAACAATCGCTGAGGGAGTTCCACAATATGCGGAGTGGCCCGCAAAAAATATCTGACAAACATCTGCATTTATGGCATTTGTAACGCTGCTTCCCGCAGACGTTGCTGGCGGTTTTTCTCCTCGATCATAACTGCCTTGATTTCCTCCATTACTACGTCGACATCGGCGGCCTGCGTGCTTTCTTCAAAGTGACCCGATAGCTCTACTTCGGGGTGCAATTCACCGGCTTCCTAAAGCGCCCAGATTTCCTTGCCATAGCCGCAGCCCAGCAGCAGGATTCGTTTCGGAATTTTCATGGCGGCCTTATACCTTAAGTTGGGCATTAGGTGGAAAACAACATTAATCGTGCCGAACCTTGATTGTTGAGTAGTAAGGTGGACAATTCAATTTTTAAGACGCGATAATTTCTTTTAGACGATTGGTTTTAGGCCTCTGGCTTGATCGTAGTGGACGTCAATCTATAGAAAAGCAGAATGAAAAAAAGCCGCTGCATAATTAACGAATACCCTGAAGGAATAGAAATCATCATTCCGGCGAAGAAGGGGTTTTTTGTCAATACGTTCATTACAGTTTGGCTGATGGCCTGGGTGTACGGTGAGGTGGTCATCATTAACCGTCTGATTAACATCGATGGCCAAACCCCGGACGCCTTCATCGTATTTTATGCCTGTGGCTGGAGCTTAAGTGGCATGCTGGCAATTTTTATATGGCTATGGAACAACAAGGGACGTGAAGTGATCAGAATTAGTGACGATGAGCTAAGGCGCTCCAGAGAATATGTCTGGTTCTCCAGGTCAAAAATTTTTCAGACTAAATTTATCAGTAATCTTCGTGTCAGCGATCTTTCTCCAACCTCGCTTGAAATGAGCGGTGGCATGGAATTCTGGGGACTGGCAGGGGGAACTATCACTTTTGACTACAAATCAAGTTTGGCGAAATTCGGATTGGGGATAGATGAAGCCGAAGCCGGAAAAATTATTGAGGTAATAAAAGCCCGCTACAGACATTTCTGAACGCTCTATGGGTACTCGAGGTAAAACTCCCCCTTTCCCAGATACCTCTCCAACGATAACAGACACTGTTCCGAGGGCTTTATCGACCAACCACCATTGGTCTTAAGCTGGTACTCATAATCCTCATGCCGAAGATGAAAAACTACCGGCATTGCGTTTTGCGCACGGTAGCCGTCAAGATCGTTTATTAATGTCTCCATGGTGTTTGCGACGTTCTTACTCAAATTAATATCATTCAGTTTGACATGCAGCGCACGTGCATGCTCGAAACGATAATTTTCCAGCAACTGAACATTGGCTGCGCGTATTTTGATACCGTTATTAAAACTGTCATAGGCTATTCCGCCATCGACTACCCAGATCAAATCTTTTTGCACAATATCTTCAATTTCCTGAAGCATTTTCGGCGCGATGCGCACTTCAATCCTGCCGCTACGGTCGTCGAGCGTGACAAACACCTCGCGACCATTGAAGCCATTTTTACTGCGGATATCGACCACCAGTCCGCATACTCTGGTTTGCTGTTCTTTTTGCCGATAGTTGTTGGTTGGTTCTATGCCAGTATTGAGTTTATCTAGCCAATGCGCGAGATTGGTGGGTGCAATCTGTTGAACTTCTTCTTCCACCATTAATAAAGGATGCCCGGTGAGGAATAACCCCAATGCCTCCTTTTCCTGTATCAGGCGAGTCTTTTCATCCCATGCCTCACAATCCGGCAATGGTTTGACGACTTCGACCGGCGTGATCGACGCAAACATATCAGTCATCCCGGCGTCGAGATTATTCTTCTGTTGCTCTGCGGACTGTAGGGCATACGGCAGATGCGCCAGCACTGCGGCACGGTTATCGGAGAAACAATCCATCGCCCCTGCTTTGATTAACGCCTCGATAACCTTTCGACTGGAACGCGCTGAATCTACCCGCTCGCAGAATTCATCCAGCGATTGGTACGGCTGATCTTTGCGACTGTCGACAATGGATTCAATCGCTGCCTGCCCCACGCCTTTAATTGCACCCAGACCATAAAACACTTCGCCATCTTCACCAGCTGTGAACTGGTAATCTGAGCGATTGATATCGGGTGGCAGCA
This sequence comes from uncultured Gammaproteobacteria bacterium, assembly GCA_964196115.1. Lineage (GTDB taxonomy): Bacteria > Pseudomonadota > Gammaproteobacteria. Next base: position 6,028 of record CAXMRQ010000028.1, on the reverse strand, counting down.
TGGTGAGTTGCATTTCCCGGCATTCATCTATCAGAGTGACAATTTTGTCAGTATTGTCGAGGTCGGCGGATAATACTGCGGCCATAAATTCGGATGGATAATGTGTTTTCAGCCACGCGGTTTGATAGGAAACCAGCGCGTAGGCAGCCGAGTGCGACTTGTTAAAACCGTAGCCGGCAAACTTTTCCATCAAATTGAAAATATAGGTGGCATTGTCTCTATCGACATTATTGGCTACCGCGCCGTCGGTAAATATGGCACGCTGTTTTTCCATTTCTTCGGGCTTTTTCTTACCCATCGCGCGACGCAGCATATCCGCACCACCGAGCGTGTAACCTGCCAGCACCTGTGCGATTTGCATGACCTGTTCCTGATACAGGATGACGCCGTAGGTCGGTTTCAAAATAGGTTCCAGCGCCAGATGTGGATATTCTACTTTGGAACGACCATGCTTTCGGTTAATGAAATCGTCGACCATGCCCGACTGTAGTGGTCCGGGTCTGAACAAGGCCACCAGGGCGATAATTTCTTCGAAGCTATCCGGCCCTAAACGTCGAATCAGGTCTTTCATGCCGCGCGATTCGAGCTGGAATACGGCAGTCGTCTGGTAGGCCTTTAGTAATTTAAATACTGCCGGGTCGTCGAGTGGAATTCGCTCGATCTCGAGATTTTTATCCGTACTTCGTGCGTTAATCGACTTTACTGCCCAGTCGATAATCGTCAGCGTACGTAAGCCGAGAAAATCAAATTTTACCAAACCAATCGCTTCGACATCGTCCTTATCAAACTGCGACACCAGACCCGCTCCGCCCTGTTCGCAGTAGATTGGCGTAAAGTCGGTCAGATCACTCGGGGCAATCACCACGCCGCCAGCATGTTTACCGACGTTACGGGTTAAACCTTCGAGTGACAAAGCCATGTCGATTAGCATCGTCACATCTTCATCCTGCTCGTATAACTCACGCAACGCTTCTTCCTGGTCCAGCGCCTTATCTAGTGTTATGCCGATTTCGAAGGGAACCAGTTTAGCAATCCTGTCAACGAATCCGTAAGGGTGCGACATAACCCGTCCGACATCACGGATAACCGCTTTTGCCGCCATCGTGCCGTAGGTAATAATTTGCGACACCTGGTTTCGTCCATAGTGCTCGGCCACGTAATCGATTACCTCGTCGCGCCTGTCCATGCAGAAGTCGATATCAAAGTCGGGCATTGATACACGCTCGGGATTTAGAAATCGCTCAAACAGTAATTCGTATTCGAGCGGGTCGAGATCGGTAATATAAAGCGCGTAAGCCACCAGCGAACCCGCACCAGAGCCACGCCCGGGACCGACTGGAATATCGTGTTCCTTGGCCCAGGCGATGAAATCCATGACGATTAAAAAATAACCCGGGAACCCCATTTGAATAATGACGTCGAGTTCGAGATCGAGTCGATCGAAATAGGTTTGGCGCTCGATTGACTCCCCTTCAACGCATTGTTCCTGTAAAAAAGTTAACCGTTTTTCCAGCCCTTGCTTCGATACATGGCGGAAGAAGCTGTCGGTGGTATGGTCTTCTGGAACCGGATATTCGGGTAGGTAATTCTCGCCCAGTTGCAATTTAACATTACAGGCTTTGGCTATATTAACGGTATTTTCGATGGCTTCGGGAATATCGTCAAACAACTCAATCATTTCATCATTGCTGCGCAAATACTGCTGCGGTGAGTAACTTTTCAGACGCCGTTCGTCTTGCAGGGTAAACCCGGTACAGATACAAACACGAACTTCGTGGGCCTCGAAGTCGGCAGCATTCATAAAACGCACATCGTTGGTTGCCACTAGCGGAACCTGATATTGCGACGAATATTCTATCGCCTGCCGAATATAGCTTTCTTCGTAGGGGCGGCCAGTACGTTGCAATTCAAGAAAGAAACGATTCTCGAATATGCCCATCCACTGTTGTAAACAATCGTTGGCAAGATCCTTATTCTGCATTTTCAGCGCCAGCCCGATATCACCGTCGAGGCAGGCCGAAAGTGCAATCAATCCATCCGAAGCCGCTTTCAACCAGTCAATATGAATCGTCGGTCGGTCGGCTAGCTGGCCTTCCAGAAAAGACCGCGACACCAGACGTTTGAGATTTAAATATCCGATATCGTTTTGACACAATAAAACTAGACGGCTGAGTGAATCTTTACGGTCTGGGTGAAGTATCCAGACATCGGCGCCAAAGATAGGCTTAACGCCACTGGCTGTCGCGGCCTTGAACATTTTAACCATCGCGAACAGATTAGACTGGTCGGTGAGCGCGATGGCCGCCATTTCGCGGTTTCTTATTTCGGCTATCAGGGGCTTGAGTCTTACCGTACTATCGACTAGTGAAAACTCGGAATGCAAATGCAAATGAACAAACTGGTTGGCCATTTATAATAATTCCCGAACCGGCTTGAAGCTGATGCGGTGCACCGGCGAGACGCCATGTTGCTTGAGTAACAAACGGTGTAACTGGGTCGGATACCCCTTGTGTTGGGCAAACTGGTATTGTGGGTATTGCTGATCGAGTTGCAGCATTTGCCGATCTCGATATTCCTTCGCCAGAATTGATGCGGCAGAAATACAGGGTTCGTAAAGATCGCCTTTAACGATGGCGCGCATCGACAGACCAGGTATTTCGGGAGTTTTGTTGCCATCAATCAGCGCAAGCTGGGGCAATGGACTCAATTGCAGAATCGCCCTTTTCATCGCCAGTAAACTGGCCTGCAATATATTAATTTCATCGATTTCGCCACAACTGGCTTCACCTATAGCCCAGGCCGTTGCATGCAGTTTTATCTGTGCTTCAAGCTCGCCACGTTTTATTGCCGAGAGTTTTTTCGAATCGGTGAGTCCAGTAATTGGATTCCGGTCGTCCAGTATCACCGCTGCGGCAATAACCGATCCGGCTAGTGGCCCTCTTCCAGCTTCATCCACACCAGCGACTCGCTTAGCAATTGGTAAATCATGCATATATAATGCGCCGTCTGGAAATTTCAGATCTCACTATGCTTCGGGTTCTCAAAGTTGTGTATCGGCTGTTGTCGACACAACTGAGTGTGTGACGCAAGTGAGCAGTATTATAAAATTGCACTGGCCATTAGCAAAGCAGGAATTGAATGATTAAGCAAAAATCCGACCAACGGATTAGAGAGAACTTATTAGATGCCGACTAAACCACACATCATGATGCTCGCCGGGGAAGCTTCGGGTGATGCCCACGCCGCAGAACTGGCGGAGCATATCTGGCAACTAAACCCCGACGTCCAAATTAGCGGCATGGGCAGTGCGGAGATGAAGAAGGTCGGCATCGAGGTATTTTTCGATTCGTCGGTAATCGCGGTGATGGGACTGGTCGAAGTGCTGAAACGCTGGGGCGATATCAAACGCGCGATGGCAATCGTCAAACAGCAGCTAGACGAAACCCGCCCCGATGTACTGGTGTTAGTCGACTACCCGGAATTTAATCTGAAAATGGCGCGTCACGCACGCGAACTTGGTATTAAGGTTGTGTTTTATATCAGCCCTCAGGTATGGGCCTGGCGACCGAAGCGCATCCATAAAATTGGACGCTTAATCGATCACATGGCGGTAATCTTTAAGTTTGAAAAGGCCTACTACGAACGCGCTAATATACCGGTGAGCTTTGTCGGCCACCCTCTGGTCGACAAAGTGAAAAGCACCCGCTCCAATGATGAAGTACGCCGACAACTCGGGCTGGATCAGGATGCGACGGTGATTGGCCTGTTCCCCGGCAGCCGTAACAGCGAGATTGAACGACTCCTGCCGTTGATGCTGGAGACCGCAAAGCAGATGTCGGCGGAAAAATCACAATTGCGTTTTGTGCTGCCGGTGGCAGCGGCATTAGACTTCGATGCTATAAAATGTCAATGCGATGAAACGCAACTCGATATCGTATTAACCAGCGATGATATTTACGATTTGATTATCTGTTGTGATAGCATTATTTCCTGTTCCGGCACGGTGACCCTGGAAATCGCATTACTAGGCGTACCGATGTGTATTGTCTATAAAATGTCGCCCCTGTCGTATGCGATTATGAGTCGTCTGATTACTATCCCTCATGTGGGGCTGGTTAATATCGTTGCAGGGAAATTTGTAGTCCAGGAATTCCTGCAAAATAACGCGACAGTCGATAACATCAGCCGCGAAATGTTGAGAATTACCGAAGACAGGGATTACCATCAGCAAATTAAAAACGACTTGCTGATAGTTCGTGAAAACCTGGGTGAAGGTGATGGCTCAGGCAAAATGGCAAAGCTTGTGTTATCTTTTCTTAACCCGGAAATTTCATAAATCTGCGCGAAAATCGCGCAGCATATTGATTTCACAAGGAAATATCCGAAGAAGCCTCGTATCAATGATTCCGAGCGACTGAGGAACTATTTCTTGTGGAATCAATAGACAAGCGAGATTGTGCATGATTTATGAATTTTCCGGGTTAGGTAAAACAGCAGTTATAAAAATCGCATTATTATAATCGGGGAGCACCGTTAATGAGCGTCAGTAAAGCACAGTCTGAAGGTATTACCATGAGCGGTGGTGGCCTTTACTCGCTGGCCACAATCGGTGCCAAACACGTTATCGACGCGGCTACACCTCTGGTGTTAGACGCCATTAATGACCTGCAATTGGAAAGCATACAGCAGGGCTTTACGATGTCGGACATGGGTTGTGCGGATGCCGGTACATCGTTGACTATGATCGGCAAGGCAATTAACGCAGTGTTGGCCCGCGCACCGGCTGCACCCGTCAGCGTCGTCTATACCGATCAGCCACGCAACGATTTCAATGCATTGATTACTAACGTCTACGGGCTTGGCCCATTCGAAACTTATCTGAATGATCGGGATAATGTATTTCCACAGGTATCTGCTACTTCTTTTTATAGCCAGATAATCCCCTCGGCAACCCTGAACCTTGGATTTTCTGCCACTGCGATGCACTGGCTTAGCCAGAAAGTCTGCAATATTTCGAATCATGTTCAGGCCGTCGGTGCAGAAGGTTCGGAATTGCAGGCGTTTCGTCAGCAGGCCCATAGCGACTGGCGGCAAATTTTATTGCATCGGGCGAGTGAATTAAAACCGGATGGGAAGCTGGTGTTGATCAACTTCGGTACCGACGAAGAAGGCCGTTATCTCGGTAATACGGGGGGCATAAACATGTTTGATACCTTCAATCAGATCTGGCTGTCCTTCCTCGAGCAGAAGCGAATTAACCGACTGGAATATGAGAATATGACGCTACCGCAATATTATAATTCGCTAGAAGAGTTTTCTGCACCGCTGGTTAATTCAGACGAAGCGGTGTATCAGGCGGGATTGCGTCTCGACCATATTGACACGCGCATCGTCAAATGTCCGTATGCCGAGGATTTTCGTGACCATCGTGATGCGGCCAGGTTTGCCGAGGAATACATTCCGACAATCCGTAGCTGGAATGAAAGTATTTATTTCAACGCCTTATCCAGTGATCGTCCCGTCGAAGAGCGCCGTGAAATTATCGAAGACTATTACGAAACTTACAAAACCATGGTTCGGGAAAGCCCCGATGGGCACGCTATGGATTATGTGCACGCCTATATGGTGATATCGAAAGTATTATAGGCTTACCAGCCTTACCCAATTACTGCGGGTTATCGATTTTGGCCGAATGAATTCGGCCCTACGGGAATTCTTATTTTCAATTTTTTACCGATCCTTCTTCGACAGGATAGGCAGCCTCGATCCAGTTCGGCATGCCACTATGGCTAATGCATACCAGGTGCTCCAGGCCCTGCATATTTAAATTGGTAAAAGCAGTTTGTGCACGACGTCCTGATCGGCAATAAATAAAAACCTGCTGGTATTGATTCAATAAATCGATTTGCGAGTTTTCCGTACCTAATGGGATATTCTGGCTGCCCGGAACATGTCCTTTCGCATACTCTTCAGGGGTGCGGTTATCCATAATCAGGCTCTGCTGTGGTAGTGACTGCCAGACTTCGTG
>CAXMRQ010000027.1:0-21877 GCA_964196115.1 uncultured Gammaproteobacteria bacterium | reverse complement strand
TCGCACCGACTGGCCGACTTCGGATTTATTGCCCGCACCTTCGGCCTGTGCGGCTAATACACCGATGATGGACAGTAACCCCATCAATACGACCAGGACTTCGAAGGACAGGTCACCAGCGATACCGACCGCCGCGAGCTGATGATAGCCGAGTTTTCCTACCACCATTTTGGTAGTGATGAACATCGCATACTCAGCCAAATAAGCGGTGGCCAGGGGAATAGCTATTTTTAGAAATAGCCGCATTTCGGCTTTTAATGTTGGCTGCTTATCGGTCACTTGTGCTGGATTAAAAAAAGCAGCCATTCTACTCGAATGAGTTTCTAACTATAGCGGTATTTTAGTCTAGGAGCCTGTCAGACTTAGGATAAATCTAGGTAACAGCTCCTGCATCGCCTAAAAGCGCCTACTGTTGGTGTTCTACTACCGTACATCCTGTACATATCGCTACGATTACCTAAGTCCGACAGACTCCTGGCCAAATTTAATTAGGCATTGAGTTTAAACGCAAGATGCATCTGCCAAGTTTGACTTTAACATCGTCCAACCTACAATGGCGATAAAACCGTTACCGGTTTTTCAGTAGTGCATAGGTTGCCGAAGCTTTGTACTATTTAAACAACAACAATCGGCATAACAACTGAAGGAGTTAATTATGAAAATCGTAGGAAAGCTAACTATTGCGTCATTGGTAGCCGTGTCATTCAGTACGGCACCCGTACTCGCAGCAGGCCAGGAATTTGTTACCATAGGTACCGGAGGTGTAACCGGCGTTTATTATCCAACCGGCGGTGCTATTTGTCGCCTGGTCAATAAAGGACGTAAAGAACACGGCGTACGTTGTTCGGTCGAATCAACCGGTGGATCAGTTTATAACATCAACACTATCCGGGGTGGTGAACTGGATATGGGCGTGGCCCAGTCTGACTGGCAATTTCATGCTTACAATGGATCCGGTAAAAAAGCCTTTATCGATGCTGGTCCGTTCAAAGAATTAAGAGCCGTATTCTCGGTACATCCAGAGCCAATTAGCATTGTCGCGCGTAAGGATGCCAACATTAAGCACATAAGCGACCTGGTCGGAAAGCGTGTCAATATTGGTAATGCCGGATCAGGAACCGAAGCGACCTGGAATGTTGTCTGGAAAGCGATGGGTAAGACCAATAAGGACTTAAAACTGGCCTCGCAAATGAAATCATCTGAAACACCCGGTGCCTTATGTGATAACAAGATCGATGCTTTTTTCTGGTTGGTGGGTAACCCTGCAGCTCTGAACAAGGAAGCTACTACTACCTGTGAAGCTAATTTTGTTGCGGTAGATGGCCCAGCGGTCGATAAACTGGTAAACAAGTTTCCTTTCTATGGTACTACAGTGATTCCCGGCGGCATGTATCGCGGCAATCCGGATGACGTACCTACGTTTGGTGTTTTAGCAACATTTGTATCTTCAACCAGAACTTCAGCCGACACGATTTATGCTGTTGTAAAGGGCGTGTTTGATAATTTTGAAGACTTTAAAAAACTACATCCTGCGTTTGCTAATTTGACTGAAAAGGACATGATTGGCAAAGGTGTTTCTGCACCGCTGCACGAAGGCGCAATCCGCTATTACAAGGAACGCGGCTGGATGTAAATCCGCTATTAAACAAGGGGCTCTCTGAGCCCCTTGTTTTTTTACTCAAGCTTTAGTCAGTTAAATAAAATAGGGCTGAGCTTGATTTAATTAAACAGAATAGACAATAACAAATAAATCTAATTAAGGAGAGACCGCAATGGTCGAAGAAACAGAAAAGTCGATAGCCACAGAAGCGGAACTAGAGGCGATGATCGCCGCCACCGATACGGGTGCGCGTAGTCCTGCAGGCAATGTGGGTAAATTATTGCTTACGACTGCATTTTTCTGGTCTTTGTTTCAACTCTGGATAGCCTCACCTTTACCCTACATGGATATTTTCTCCTCGTGGCTACCGGTGCTGAACAATACAGATACGCGCTCCATACATCTTGCGTTCGCAATTTCGCTCGCCTTCCTGGCTTATCCGGCGCTAAAAAGCTCACCTCGGGAGATGATTCCGATCCAGGACTGGATTTTCGCGGGTGCTGGCATTGTGGTAACTATGTACCTGTCGGTTTTTGCCGCTGAACTGGGCGAGCGATCAGGATTGCCGACTACCACCGACCTGGTTATGTCAGGTATTGGCATTGTGCTGGTGCTGGAAGCGGCTCGTCGAGCCTTAGGGCCACCGTTAATGGTAATCGCTGGAATATTTCTCTGTTATGTATTTTTTGGGCACCTTGGCCCGGATATCATCGCGTGGAAAGGTGCATCGTTTGGTAAAGCGATGTCGCATATGTGGTTGACTCAGGAAGGCGTTTTTGGCGTCGCACTGGGTGTTTCAACTTCGATGGTATTCCTGTTCGTATTATTCGGCTCGATGTTAGAAAAAGCAGGTGCCGGCAACTATTTTATCTGGGTTGCCTTTTCTTTATTAGGACATATGAAAGGCGGGCCAGCTAAAGCCGCAGTTGTGTCGTCCGCCCTAACCGGTCTGGTATCTGGATCGTCGATAGCGAACGTGGTAACCACCGGAACATTTACTATTCCACTCATGAAGCGAGTGGGTTTTTCTGCGGAAAAAGCAGGTGCGGTAGAGGTAGCCTCTTCAACTAATGGTCAGTTAACACCACCGGTCATGGGAGCAGCCGCATTCCTGATGATCGAATTCGTCGGGATTTCGTATATTGAAGTAATAAAGCACGCATTTTTACCAGCGATAATCGCCTATATCGCGCTGGTCTATATTGTGCATCTCGAGGCCTCAAAAGCGGGCCTGGTAGGCTTGAAAAAACCCCAGCAAAGTACATGGATACAAAGTCTGTTTGTTTATGCCACGGTCATTGTTGGCATCATTGTTACTTCGGGCATTTGTTATTACGGTTTTGGCTGGTTAAAAGAAGTGGGTGGCGAATTCACTTTTTGGATAGCAAGCGTGATCATATTGATAGCCTATGTATGCCTGGTTAAGTTTGCGACTAAATTTCCTGAGCTCGGTCGTAGCGATATCATCGAAGAGTTGCCAGTTCCTGGTCCGATTGTTAAGGCCGGCCTGTACTATCTATTACCAGTCCTGGTATTAATCTGGTGCTTGACAGTTGAGCGCCTATCCCCTGGACTATCAGCATTTTATGCGTCGATATTTATGGCAATCGTGTTGCTAACGCATAAACCTTTAAAGGCATTTTTTCGTGGCGAAAGTGAATTTGGGGTGTACCTTAAAGAATGCCGGACCGATTTTTTCGACGGTATGGTGGCCGGTGCCAGAAATATGATTGGTATCGGTGTCGCAACCGCCTGCGCTGGTATTATCCTGGGCACTGTAACGCTCACCGGTATTGGGTTGGTACTGGCCGAATTTGTTGAGTTCATATCTGCGGGTAACATAATTCTGATGTTGATATTTACCGCAGTTATTAGCCTGATTTTGGGAATGGGATTGCCCACGACCGCGAATTATATCGTGGTTTCATCCTTGATGGCCCCGGTAATCGTATCGGTGGGTGCGAGCAATGGATTAATCGTGCCGTTGATCGCTGTACATCTGTTTGTATTCTACTTTGGCATATTGGCCGATGATACGCCCCCGGTAGGCCTGGCGGCTTATGCAGCCGCCGCTATATCCGGTGGTGACCCGATAAAAACCGGTATTCAGGGATTTACCTACGATATCCGTACCGGCATATTGCCGTTTATGTTTATCTTTAATACCGAACTGTTAATGATCGGTATTACCGGCCCGATACATTTAATAAGTGTCATTGTTTCTGCCACCATTGCAATGCTACTTTTTGCTGCCGCGACGCAGGGATTTTTCCTCACCCATAGCAAGAAATGGGAAACAGTTGCATTACTGCTGATCACCTTCACGCTATTTCGGCCGGGTTTTTTCATGGATATGATTTATGATCCTCTGGTCAAGGTTGGCGCTGACCAAATTTATGAAATCGCCGAGCAACAGCCAAAAAATGGCCTGTTGAGAGTTCACGTCGTGGGTGAAACCCTGGAAGGCGATATAGTCGATAAAGTGGTTATGTTGCCGGTGGGCAAACCCGGCCCGGGTAAAGATCGATTGCAAGTTGCGGCGGGATTAGAACTCAGGCAGGAAGGCGAAAAGCTGTTTGTCGATAATATAGTATTTGGTAGTGCGGCTAACAAACAGGGAATCGACTTTGACTGGGAAATAGCCGACGTACAGAAAAAAGCAGATACGCCGGATAAGCGCTGGTTTTATATACCCGCCATATTACTGTTAATTTTCGTATGGAAAACCCAGGCTCGGCGTCGCGACGAAGAAAAGCCAGCCCAGTCAACAGGAGCGAGCCATGTATAACAATATTCTTTTTCCGATAGACCTGGAGCATACTCAGGAGGCCGAAAAAGCGCTCAAAATAGCGATTGAAGAGGCCCAACGGTCAAAGGCGAAAATGACCGTAATGACTGTGGCGACTGGTTTCGGAATGCCAATTGTCGCCTCTTTTTTTGACGAAGCGACAGTTAATAATGCGATGAAAGAAGTAGCCCGGCAACTGAAGTCTTACATCAATGACAATTTTCCGGAAGATATTGAAATCAACGCCGTTGTGGTCGAAGGTAATCCATCGGAATTAATCCTTAAACAGGCAAAAAAAGATAGCTGCGATCTGGTTGTCATCTCGTCGCATAATAATCAGGTTGAACATTTATTACTGGGTTCATGCGCAGCCAAAGTCGTGCGGCATTCGGATTGTAGTGTGACCGTGGTTAAGTAGGCAATACAACCCTGCGAATTTATAGGCGTAAAATTCACCTACTCAGTCGGCAGGCTACGTCTGATATCATAATAGGCGACTCGTGACTCCTTTATTGATTGGCCTGGTTTTGTTTGCAGCAATGCTGCATGCCGGCTGGAATGCGATGGCTAAATCCGGTGGTACACCGGAGTACAGCATCGCCTCCTATCAGTTAATCGGTGCGTTGATTTGCGTACCCTTCCTGTTTTTCGTACCCATACCCCAGGTAGAAAGCTGGCCGATGATAGTGCTCTCGGCGCTGTTGCATAACATGTATTACTACACGCTGGCGAAGTCTTATCGTGCCGGTGACTTATCGCAAATGTACCCCCTGTTTCGTGGGTTAGCGCCTGTCCTGGTGGCTCTCGGCGCTGCGTTCTTTGCGGGTGAGTGGTTATCAACCGGATCGATGCTTGGCATCGGACTGATCAGTTTTGGATTAATCAGTATTACCCTGCTAGGCGGGCAGTTTGGCAAGATATCGCCGATAGCCCTGCGCTGGGGTTTGGCGACTTCAGTTTTGATAGCAGCATACACGGTAACCGATGGCATGGGCGTTCGGGCAGCGGGCAATAGTGTGAGTTATATCCTCTGGCTGTTCGCGCTGGAGCCTTATCCTATTTGCATTTTTTTACTGGCCACAAATCGTAGTCCCTGGTTTAACTATATGGCGAGTAAAAAAGGCAAAATAGTCATCGGCGCTGTGGCGTCTGGCAGTGCCTACGCACTGGTTATTTTTGCCATGGGGCTGGGGCCGATGGCGATGGTCTCGTCACTGCGCGAGACTAGTGTTATTTTTGCCGCTTTGATTGGGACTTTGATATTTAAGGAGGCGTTTGGGCGGCAGCGGGTTATTGCTGCTGTGTTGGTGGCTGGGGGGATTGTTTTGATTCGGGTGTTGGGTTGAGGGTTTGTGCCATTCTGAGTCGAATGGCGCTGACTTAGCGCTCGAAATTTATGATCGTCATCCCGGACCCCGATCCGGGATGACCGACATGGACAGTGGAAATGCAATAGGATTGTCAGGAGCAATCCTTGCCCATTGCGCAGTAATTGCTGGGAGTCCTGGAGTTTATTCAAGGTTAAAGGTTAGTTAAGGGGACGCTACCCTTTTTAATAACTCTCGGTTGAGAAATGTGATGAGGAACCTCTGAAATAATGTTCTGGTTTGACTTAGTATTTTAGAATTCTATCAGGCTGTCGTTAAAAGGGTAGCGTCCCGTTTATTTCCCGTTTATTAAACCGCCGCTTCGCTCTGGTTTTGTCACCCCTGCTGGTTGCGGTAACCCCTAAAAGAAATTTGTTAAGTATCCGTCAATGACGTATACTGGTTCTGTGTATACGATCATAGAAACTCCTACATTCAAGGAAGATGCTGGAAAACTCTGGTCAGAGGAAGAGCGAGGTGCATTTTGCGCCTGGCTTGCAGTAAACCCGGAGGTTGGTGATGTTATTCCAGGGAGTGGAGGGTGTAGGAAAGTTCGTTGGGCAAGAGCGGGTTCAGGAAAACGAGGCGGAGTACGAGTTATTTACTTTACCAAACTAGCCGATGGTGAAATCTGGCTATTGATAATTTATAGCAAGGCAGTCAGAGAAAATATCCCCTCTCATATACTTAAAGCTATTCGTGAGGTACTTGAAGATGAGTAAATCCACAAAACAAATGAGTGGAGAAGAACTTGGTAAGAAGTTGCTGCAATCTGTAAAAGAAATGAAGGCAGGTAAAGCGGCACATGTTACACAAATTGCTCCAAATGAAGTTGCATCAGCGAGGCTGAAAACAGGGTTGTCTCAAATTCAGTTTGCAGAAGCTTTGCAAATCTCTGCTCGCACATTGCAGGAATGGGAGCAAGGTCGCAGGCAACCATCCGGCGCGGCAAAAGCATTAATTCAAATAGCATTCAAGCATCCAGAGGTAATCAAAGAAGGGCTGGAGCTGAGGGGTTAACAAGGATGTCCACCGGACTTGCCACGCTCGCAAATTACCGGTGTGCGCGGGGATAGACAGAAGTAAAACTCAATAGTAGACGCAGTGGTTTTCTCCCCTCCCCTTAACAAGCCAAATAAATCCAATATCAAACACCAAAAAAACTAAACCCGATAAGCCGCAAAAGTCATAAGCTTACTCACCATAGTCATCGCAGATTTAATCAATCCAGGCAGCTCTGCTGCACCCGCTTTATGGGCGTTGATCGCGTGTTGCATTTCATCTTTTTTCATTCTTTCCAGGATAACCCGGCTACGCTGATCTGATTCAGGAAGAAGCGCTAAATGATCCTCAATATGCTGATAAACTTGTTGCTCGGTCTCTTTGACAAATCCGAGGCTCCATTTATCGCCGATTGCTCCAGCGGTCGCACCTATTGCAAACGATCCCCAGTACCATATTCCGTCGAGTATGCTGCGTCGTTGCTTGAGTTCGTCTAATCGGTGCTGGCACCAGTTGAGGTGTTCGTTTTCTTCGTCCGCTGCGGCCTGCATAGCTATTTTGATTTTTGCATCACGGGCGGTTAATCCCTGGCCTCGATAGAGTCCCTGGGCGGCGACTTCACCGGCGTTGTTGACGCGCATTAGTCCACCGACATGTAATTGCTCCGAATCTGATAATGGCTGCTGATCAATATCACGCGCAGGGTAGGGGCGCGGCTGGGCCGGTGGTTGGACATGGCAAGTTTTTAAGCCATGTTGTAACTCGTCGATCAGATTGTCGATGAAATTTAATTTTTGCAGCATCTTCGTCTCGTAAATTTAATGTGATCAAATAGTTTGACAGCTATAACAGTATATTAGATAATTCTAAAATGCTGATTCAGTGGCATCCTCCGCCACTCAGCATACTCCTCCATCAAACTGGATGGTTAGGTGTGGTGCATGTTATGTTACCACGCCTTTTTTTTATGATTTTATTTTATCCGGCCCCTTAAATATATTACTAAATTAGCGATGATTTTGATGGTCATAAAATAAACCCGGATATCACCTAAATACCTCGCGTATTTGGCTTGTCAATTTGAGCTATATCCGCTAGTATTCGCGCCCTTTGTAACATACAGTCATTGCTCTTTAAAACAGCATTGCAGGAATTTGAATGAAAACCTTTAGTGCCAAAGCCGAAACCGTTAAACGGGACTGGTTTGTAATCGATGCGACCGACAAGGTTCTCGGTCGTTTGTCGACCGAAATCGCTCGTCGACTGCGTGGTAAACATAAGCCTGAATATACCCCCCACGTGGATACAGGGGATTATATTGTGGTGATCAATGCCGAAAAAATTCGTGTTACCGGTAACAAGGAAACTGATAAGATGTATCACCATCACACCGGATACATTGGTAGCCTGAAATCGGTAAACCTGGCAGATATGCGTAAGAATAATCCAGATAGAATCATCAAGCACTCAGTTAAAGGTATGTTACCGAAAAACTCGCTGGGTCGGGCGATGTTCAAGAAACTCAAAGTATTCGCAGGCGGTACGCACGATCACGCTGCGCAACAACCACAGCCCCTCGAAATTTAAGAGAACGAATCCCATGGCAGTCGAACAATACTACGGAACCGGTCGTCGCAAGAGTTCAGCAGCGCGAGTTTATTTAACAGCAGGCGCTGGTGCGATCACCATTAATAAGAGAAGCATTGACGAGTACTTTGGTCGCGAGACTTCAAGAATGGTAGTCCGCCAACCTTTGCAAACCGTCGAATTGATGGACAAATTTGATATTAATGTCAGCGTCGCAGGTGGCGGTCCGAGTGGCCAGGCTGGCGCCATTAGATTGGGAATTACGCGTGCGCTGTTGCAATATGACGAATCATTTCGTGAATCACTGCGTAAAGAGGGATTTGTAACTCGTGATGCGCGGGCAGTAGAACGCAAGAAAGTGGGTTTACGCAAAGCACGTCGTGGAGTTCAGTTCTCCAAGCGTTAATATTCTCTGTTCAAAAAGCTTACAAAAAAGCCCGCTATCAGCGGGCTTTTTTTTGCAAGTTCATAGGTGATTTTGTTGAGCTCAGGCGACTATTTTTTGAATACCGTAATCGCCACCAAGAATTAGCACGTCAGCGGGTCGATGTGCAAACAATCCTACACTGACGACGCCGGTGATCTGGTTGATCTGATTTTCCATTTCGAGCGCATTTTCTATCTGCAGATCGTGAATATCGAGGATTATATTGCCATTATCGGTGACGAATTCTTCACGCCATAGCGGGTTTCCACCGAGCTTTATTAATTCCTCGCCGACCAGGATTCGCGCCATCGGGATTACTTCAACGGGTAAGGGAAACTTGCCGAGGGTGTCAACCAGTTTGCTTTCGTCAGCGATGCAGATGAATTGATCGCTGGCTGCGGCGATGATTTTTTCACGGGTCAGCGCGCCACCTCCACCCTTGATTAAATGTAATTGATGGTTTGACTCGTCGGCGCCATCGACATATATAGATAGACGCCCAGCATCGTTTAACTCGATGACGCGAATGCCATATTTATGCATGAGCTGAGTCGATGCTTCCGAACTGGAGACGGCTGCTGCTATCTCTCCGGGCATTTTTTCGGCTAATAGATCAATAAAATGGTTCACCGTAGAACCGGTACCGACACCGATAATCGAACCGGGGGTTACGTATTCGAGTGCTGCTTCCGCGGCAATTTTCTTCTTCTCGTCGGGGGTCATGGACTAGTTCTAATTAGGAAATCGACGCATCTTAACCACTGTAATAACAAATGTCATTTCAATATTAAAAACTTCTAGTAGGGCGACATAGTTATTGCCTAGAGCACTGGCAGTATTCATAATCGCCTGTTCGAATATTAAACAGAAACTACTCGGGTTATGGGTCAGCAACAATTTTTAGAAAAGGTACTAACTGCCAGAGTTTATGATGTCGCTCGCGAGACGCCGCTTGATTACATGAAGGGCATTTCGAAACGGTTTGAGAACCATGTCTGGCTAAAGCGAGAAGATTTACAGTCTATTTATTCGTTCAAGCTGAGGGGCGCTTTCAACAAGATTTACCAGATGCATCGGACCCATCCAGATCTCTCTGGCGTGATAACAGCCTCCGCTGGAAATCACGCTCAGGGCGTTGCGTTATCGGCGCAAAAGCTGCATTTAAAGGCAGTCATTGTAATGCCGACAACGACGCCGAACATCAAGGTATCGGCGGTCAGATCATTCGGTGCGAAGGCCATTTTACATGGTGATAATTTCGACGCTGCTAAATCTTATGCGCTGGATTTGGCCAAAAAAGAAGGTCTCGCCTTCATCCATCCATTTGATGATTTTGATGTCATGGCCGGGCAGGGGACAATTGCTCATGAAATTATCCGCCAGCACCCGGACAAAATAGACGCGATTTTTGTGCCGGTAGGGGGTGGTGGTTTAGCATCGGGTATAGCCGGGTTTTTAAAGGCTGTAAAACCTGAGGTGAAAATTATCGCTGTTGAACCTGCTGATGCTGCCTGCTTTTATGAAGCGATGAAGGCCGGGCGTCGAGTTACCTTAAAAGATGTTGGCATATTTGCCGATGGTGTTGCGGTGAAACAAATTGGTAAAAACACCTTCGGCATGCTACGTCACCTGATTGATGACGTGATTACTGTATCCACTGATCAAATTTGTGCTGCGATCAAGGACACTTTCGAGGATACGCGCGCGATTTGTGAACCTGCGGGTGCGGTGTCGCTGGCTGGATTAAAAAAATATGTCGAAAGCCAGGGGCTTAAGAAACAAACGTTGATCGCGATCAATAGCGGAGCGAATATGAATTTTGACCGCTTACGCCATGTATCAGAGCGTTCCGAACTTGGCGAGGAACGCGAGGCTTTGCTGGCGGTTCAAATTCCCGAACGACCCGGCAGTTTCAAGCAGTTTTGTAAGATTATCGGTAAGCGACAGATTACCGAATTTAATTACCGCTATGCGGACGATAATATCGCCCGTGTATTTGCCGGTATTCAACTGACGCATGGGATTGCTGAGAAAAATGATTTTATCGAATTACTGAAGTCGAAAAATTACCCAGTGGTTGATATGACCGATAATGAAGTTGCCAAGCTACATACCCGATACATGGTCGGCGGCCATCCCGGCGGGGGCGTCACAAATGAGGTTTTATTCCGCTTCCAGTTTCCGGAAAAGCCCGGCGCCTTATTAAATTTTTTAATGAAGGTGGGTGAGCGCTGGAATATAAGTTTGTTCCATTATCGTAACCATGGCTCTAATTTCGGTCGCATACTGATGGGTTTTCAGGTCGATAAGGATGACCATAAGGCGTTTCGATCTTTTCTCTCCGGTCTCGATATTCCGCACTGGGATGAGACCGACAACTCCGCTTACGAGTTATTCTTAAAATAGAATTAAATATTAAAGTAGTCTCTTAAATAAAGCGTTCAACTACAGAGAAAATTGGGGTATTAAAGATTTAAGATACCAACCACGGTGCCGTCGCAATTCTATCAACCTTGAACCGAAGGTTCAGGTGGGGTTATTGGTAACCCATCAGGCTTCCCGACTAATCAGGCATGCGCACCAGCGTTACACGAAAGTCCCCGAGGTTAATAAATAGGCTCAAGGATTATGATGGCTGCTAACGAACACCGCAGTTAGTATGTATTAACTATACCTGCAAATCGTGAAAAGTAAAATTCAAATTTCTAATTGGCGTGCGCGTTCGAGGGCCTGATTAATTTTCGACTCGAGGCTTTTCAGTCGGGGTGGTAATTCTTTACCCAGTTCGCCCTGTACCTGGCTGGAAATGAGAAAATCGTTGGTAATATTGAGTGCAGTTATGACCGCGACTCTTTCTGCCCCCATAATATTGCCATTATCGCGCACTTCGCGCATTTTGCTGTCGAGGTATTTAGCCGATGCGAGTAAGGCCGGTTGTTCGCCGGTAGGGCAGGCTATTTTGTAATCCTTGTCCAGGATTGAAATACTAATCGGTAATGCGTCGCTCATGAGCCTAATTCGAGTGATCGTAATCGTGAAATCATTCCTTCTACCCGGCTTCGGGCCAATTCCGTTTTTTCGAGGAGCAGCGAACGTTCGCCATTCAGCTTGTCTTTTTGCTGGCGCAGAGTCGTGTTTTCATTTTTCAATAAACCGACAGTGTCGATTAATTCATCGATACGCTGCTCAAGATGACTGAGGTCGGTTTCGGTATAAACAGTTTTATCAGAATCCATAGTGTAATCTTCGGGCTTCAAACGGCCTCAGTCAAGTATCTGTATGCATGGTTGACTATTTTTACTCGGCCGCTCGGGTGATAGAATGCGAAAATTATACAAATCTACGGAAATTCTACAATGCTTAAGAGTCTGTCGGATATAGGTAATCGTAATGAGGGAAGACCATTTTGAGTCAGAATTTTCTATCAATTGAGGCGAATTGTTATTCATATTTAACAAAATGGATAGGAAATTCTGACCAAAATGGTTTTTCCGCAGTAGATTTATCCTATGTCTGACAGGCTCTTCGACTTCGATTCTGTTCAAAATGCTTTGCAAAAACTCGGTGCCACTGCGGACGCTTCCGAGTCGCATGGTACGCTTAGCGGTCTGTTACTGGATAATTCCGGCATCGCTTTGTGGCTCGAGCATACTCTCGAAGAGCAGCCAGACAAGGGCGACGTATTGGCTGGCGAGGCACTACTGGAACTGGAGCAGTTATTTGAATCTACCCGCGAACAGCTGAATGCTGAAGACATGTCGTTTGAATTGCTGTTACCCGATGAATCAGATGATTTAGGCGTTCGATTGCTCGGATTGTCGAGCTGGTGCCAGGGTTTTCTGTACAGTATTGGCGTTATTGGCAGTGGCAAGCTCGAAGCTCTGGATCCGCAATCGCAGGAATGTTTGTCAGATTTGCTTGAAATCAGTAAGCTCAACCATCGGGAAGTATCCACCGAGGAAGCTGAGGCTCAGTTTACTGAGGTTTGCGAGCATGTGCGTATGTCGGTACTGATGCTTAATGAAAGTATTAATCCGGTCATGCCGGCGCCATCGATACAGTAAGAGATTTAAATGAAACAAACCGAATTTAAGCGTCGCCGTGACGAATTAATGAAGATGATGGGTAAAAATACCATCGCGATTTTACCCTCGGCATCCCTGGTTACGCGTAATCGCGACGCTGACTTTCCGTTCCGTCAGGACAGCGATTTCCTCTACCTCACCGGATTCAACGAACCCGATGCGGTGATGGTGCTGGTGCCAGGGCGCGAACACGGTGAATATATTTTATTTTGTCGCGAAAAGGATCCCGAACAGGAAACCTGGCACGGTCGACGTGCTGGCCAGGAAGGCGCTGTCGGAGAATACGAGGCGGACGATTCCTTTCCGATTGACGATATTGACGACATATTACCGGGGCTGCTGGAAGGAACCGACAGTATATTCAATGCCATGGGAGTTAATGCCGAATTTGACCAACGTCTAATTGGATGGGTGAATCATATTAAGGCCCAGTCGCGGTCAGGTCTGCATGTGCCGTCCGAATTCGTTTCGCTGGATTATGTATTGCACGATATGCGGCTCTACAAAAGTCCCGAAGAGCTTAAACTGATGCGCAGGGCTGCCGCGATTAGTACCACTGCTCACCAGATCGCGATGAAAACCTGTGCGCCGGGACATTACGAGTTTCAAATAGCAGCAGAGTTTGATTATGAATTTCGTAAAAACAATGCCCAGCACGCCTATTCGGCGATAGTCGGTGGCGGCGCCAATAGTTGTATTTTGCATTACACCGAGAATAGCGACGAACTCCGTGACGGCGACCTGTTGCTGATTGATGCTGGCTGCGAAGTCGAAGGATATGCTTCGGATATTACTCGGACTTTCCCGGTGAATGGTAAATATAGTAATGCACAACGCGAAATTTATGAGATTGTGCTGGCGGCGCAGAAGGCAGCAATCAAAAAAGTAAAACCGGGCAATCACTGGAACGATCCGCACAACGCCGCAGTGAAGGTAATCACCAAAGGATTGATGGAAATAAAACTGTTGAAAGGTAATTTGGCAAAACTGGTCAAGGAGAATGCTTTTCGTAAATTTTATATGCACCGTACCGGCCACTGGCTAGGTCTCGATGTGCACGATGTCGGTGACTACAAAGTTGGCGAACAGTGGCGCCTGCTCGAACCCGGCATGGTGTTAACCATCGAACCCGGAATATATATCCCGGCACGAAGCAAAGGTGTGCATCGTAAATGGTGGGATATCGGCGTCCGTATTGAAGACGACGTGCTGGTGACAAAAACCGGTTGTGAAGTGTTAAGCGAAGGGGTGCCGAAAAAAGTAGCCGATATCGAGGCGTTAATGACTGATGCGTCGCGAAGCTGATATGACCAGCGCCGATATAGCCATAGTTGGCGGCGGTCTGGTAGGGCTGAGTGCCGCACTGGCGCTACAGGACTCAGACCGACCTATAAAGGTGCTGGAATCGAGTTTGTTGCAGCAGCAGGAGTCTACGGGTCTTAACGCGCGATCCATAGCACTTTCCTGGGCCAGTATTCAAATATTCAAAGCGCTTGGCCTATCGCAGGAAATTAAAAAACAGGCTTCACCGATAAAAAATATTCATATATCCAGCCGGGGAAGATGGGGCGTTACGCGCCTGCAGGCGTCAGAATATGAGCTTGAGGCGATGGGTTATGTTATCGAAAGCCAGAAACTGGCTGCCATATTGCTCGACCGGGTTCAGCAATCCAAATCGATAAGTCTCGAAACTGGTGCCGAATTCGAGTCGCTGGAATATGCCGAACAGGTTCAACTGCAATATAAACGGGATGAAAAAAGGCGCAAACTAAGTGCTAACCTGGTAATAATAGCCGATGGTGCACAGTCTAAAGCACGATCCAGCCTCGGCATCGAACACCGCATGATTGATTACCAGCAAGCCGCTATCATCACTAATGTAGAAGTATCGCGGCCAGTCTCAGGGGCTGCTTACGAACGTTTTACCGATGACGGTCCACTCGCGATGTTACCTCTTGGCGGTAGTCGTTATGCCTGCGTCTGGACCCATAATCCGCAGTCGAGTGAGCATTTTATGCAACTTGACGAACAGCAGTTTGCTGAGTCACTGCAGCAGAGCTTTGGCTTTCGCCTCGGCTTTATCGAACGCGTTGGTCAGAGATATTGTTTCCCATTGCATAGAACGGAAGCGCTTGAGCTGACTAAGGACAGATGCCTGTTGCTTGGTAATGCCGCGAATACCCTCCATCCGGTCGCAGGGCAGGGCTTCAATCTGGCTTTGCGCGACGTCGCCAGCTTAAGCCATTTACTGGAAAACCGAGCGACTCGATCCCTTGATGAGCTTTCGATTACACAGCTACTGGATGAATACAGAACATTGAGAAAGGCCGAGCAACGTAGCGTAGTAGGTTTAGGCGATGGACTGGTTAGCCTGTTTTCGAACGATTTACCGCTGCTAAAGCAATTTCGTGCTGGAGCGTTGGCCTTGCTCGATATTATCCCGCCACTGAAAGCCGAGGTCGCGATGTCAGGCATGGGATTTACGTTTGCCGGGAACCCGATGTTGCGCGGGCGCCCAGTACTCCTTCAATGAGATATCTTAGGATGCAGCCAGTCAGGAAGCGGTTAGCTGCTAGGCGTGCGACCGCAGGACTAGCCGTAGCTAATTCAAGGGAGCACAACAACGCAGATGACTGCTTCCTGGCTGGCCCTACGGGAGTGCCCCAAATTGGCCAATGCGCGTCGCCTAGAGCGCCTACTCTTGGTGCAGTCCTTGTAAAGGGCATACCATTCCCTGCGGACTGCGCCTTGCCTTGGCCAATTTGGGACACTCTGCATCCTAAGATATCTCATTGAAGGAGTACTAGGATGAGCGAAAAATTTGATATCGTTGTTGCCGGTGCAGGGATGGTAGGCGCTTGCGCCGCACTTTCCCTCGCGCGCAGCGGTTTCCGAGTTGCACTGATCGAGCCACTACCGCTAAATGTTAAACCACTAGATAGCACGGCTGTTTATGGCGAACGGGTATCCGCAATCAGCCCAACATCAGAAAGGATATTGAGCGATCTTGGGGTTTGGTCTGAGCTCGATCAAAGCAGATTATGTCGATACGATCAAATGGTTATCTGGCATGAAAATGGCGATGCTAAGATTGAATTCGACAGTGTCGAGCTGGCGAGAGAAAGTCTGGGTACGATCATCGAAAATCGGCAGATTCAGCGGGCTTTGCTGGCGGCTTGCGAATTGCAGTCTGAAATCGAATCGTTCCAGCCCGATACAATAAACTCGATTGAAGAAAATTCTCCGGCCGGGGTTTCAGTCAAATTAGATTCAGGTGTCGATATCAATGCCGAATTACTGCTTGTTGCCGATGGGCGTCATTCGAACACGCGCGAACTGGCCGGGTTTGGGGTAATTAACGGGAGCTACGATCAAACCGCGATTGTTGCTAATGTGGAAACCGAAGCCCCGCACCAGTCTACCGCCTGGCAAAGGTTCCTCAGCACGGGTCCACTAGCCATGCTACCGCTGGCAAATGGACAGAGCTCGATTGTGTGGTCCTGTGATACAGAATTCGCCAACGAGTTGATAGCGATGGACGATAAGTTATTTTGTAGCGCGTTAAGTCGGGCGTTTGAGCATAAATTGGGTGAGATAAAAAGTATAGGTAAGCGGATGAGTTTTCCACTGGCCTGGCATAGTTGCGAACAATGGCTGCGCGGCCGAGTCCTGCTTATTGGTGACGCTGCTCATGGTGTTCACCCGCTTGCCGGTCAGGGAGTGAATCTGGGGTTTAGTGACGTCGATTTGCTGACACGCCAGATTGGTGGTCTTGATAAACCCTGGCATAAGGCCAGGCTGAGACAGTTCGAACGACAACGCAAAAGTGAGACTGTCACTGCGACCCATTTATTCAGTGGATTAAAATGGATTTACGGTACTAGTAGTCCCGGCATTAGTCGAGTTCGAAATTTCGGCATGCATCTGGTACAGGCAAATCCGTGGTGCAGGCGGCTATTAATGAAGCAGGCGATTCGTAATATGGGCTGATTCAGGCTGCCAAATAGTCGGGTACCGCAGCAAAGCTAAAAATAGGTAACGCAGTCGGTAAAAAATCGTAAATCAGCTGGATAGAGGGCTTTAATTCAAACTGGACTCATACTATAGTGTCAGCTACAGGCAATAGCTGTTACAGGAGAACGCCAGCAATGGCCGCAGAAGACGCGACCACCCGGAAACTCTCAGGCAAAAGGGACTGTTGCAGCTGTCTGACTCTGGAGAGTGATAACAGTCTAGGGGTTTGTCGGACTTAGGTAATCGTAGCGAGGGAGAGCCATTTTAAGTTAGATTTTTCTATCGATTGAGGCGAATAGTTATTCATATTTAACGAAATGGATAGGAAAACCTGGCCAAAATAGCTTTTCCGCAGTAGATTTACCCTAAGTCCGACAGACTCCTAATTATCCACTGAAAGTGAAAGGTTTCAAACGGGGTTTACTCCTGCCGGGTCTGATCTCTCAGGTAAACGGGCAGAGGGGTTTTTTCAATTAACAACTAAAAAGGTGTGTTATGGGTCAAAAAACTCCACTTTATCAATCTCATCTAGATGCATCGGCCAAAATGGTCGACTTCGCCGGATGGGACATGCCAATTCACTATGGATCGCAAATCGACGAACACAAGATTGTTCGTTCCGATGCGGGCATGTTTGACGTTTCTCACATGACGGTGGTGGACGTCACGGGTGATGATGCCAGGGCTTATCTGCAAAATCTATTATCTAACGATATTGCGAAACTTAAAGTACAGGGAAAAGCGCTTTATAGCTGCATGCTCAACGAGAATGGCGGGGTAGTCGACGACCTGATCGTTTATTATCTGAATGATAATTTTTACCGGGTAATTATTAATTCGGCGACCCGCGACAAAGATCTAGCCTGGTTAAACGGACAGACAACTGCGTATTCAAATTTATCACTGCGCGAGCGCGACGATGTCGCGATGATTGCGGTACAGGGGCCGAACGCCTGTGACAGGGCTCTTACCCTTTTTGCGGCCGATCAACAGAGCCAGCTTGCATCATTGGGTCGATTCATGGCCACTGAAGTTGGTGATTATTTTGTTGGCAGAACCGGATATACCGGCGAAGATGGATTTGAAATATTAATGCCCGTAAATCAGGCGAGTGACTGTTGGCAACAATTACTCGATGCGGGTGTCAAGCCCTGCGGCTTAGGTGCGCGCGATACCTTGCGACTGGAGGCGGGTATGAGTTTATATGGTACCGATATGGATGAAACTACCAGCCCGTTAATTTCGGGTCTTGGCTGGACGCTGGCGATGTCCGATGAACGCCAGTTTATCGGCAAGCCGGCGCTTCAGTCCGAACGGGATGCCGGTGTGCAGCAACAACTGGTGGGTCTGGTGTTGAAAGATAAAGGCGTGCTGCGCAATCATTTAAAAGTAGTTACCGCCAACGGTGACGGAGAAATCACTTCGGGTAGTTTTTCACCGACACTGGGTAAGTCGATTGCTCTGGCTAGAATTCCATCGGGGGTGTCTGGTGAGGTAGAAGTCGAAGTCCGCAACAAATTACTAAAAGCCGATATTGTCAAAATTCCCTTTGTAAAACAGGGTAAATCAAACATATAAACTATGGGAGAAAACAAATGAGTAATGTTCCATCTGAATTAAAATTTCTGTCATCGCACGAATGGGTCCTGGTTGAGGGTGACGTTGCCACCATCGGGGTTTCCGATCACGCTCAGGAATTGCTGGGTGATCTGGTATTTGTCGAATTACCCGAGACTGGAAGTTCGGTATCAGCTGGTGATTCTGTCGCTGTGATTGAATCGGTGAAGGCTGCCTCGGATACCTATGCACCGGTTTCCGGTGAAATTATTGAGGTGAATTCCGAGCTGGAAGATTCGCCCGAGCGCATCAATGACGATCCCTACGGTGATGGCTGGATGTATAAGGTCAAAATGGAAGATCCTGACGAAGCGGGTGATCTTCTTGACGCCGCTGCCTATACCGATTCGATAGCCGAAGACGAATAGTCGTAACCGGCCTGGCCGGTGGTTGCCCGGTAATATTACCCCGATGCATGAAGTTGAAATTACACGGTGCTTTCAACACAGAGCGCTTTTGGACAGCTGTCTTCTCAGTTTTATCGGTGCCGGCGCCTATCATCACCATATCCCGGTGCCGGTGAGCCTGGAGAGTAATCCTTTTACTGTTTCTACGGCCGGAGAAAATGCTTCCCGACAGGCAGGCGAGTTGGCGCAACAGCTATCTAATCTGACTGCTATGAGCGCGACCTACTGCGCTGGCGGTGATTTGATCGCAGCAACGGCAAAGGGAATCGAAATCGTCCAAAACGCCCTCAGGAGACGCCAGACTAATCGAATATTAATTGCCTCTACTGTTAACCCTTATTATCGTAAGGCAATTAGCACTCGACTTAAACACCAGGGGGTCGACCTGGCTGTCGTTCATTACGACGAGGATGTCGGCGCTGTCGGTCTGGATCAGTTATCCAGAATTGACAGAAAATCAGCGGATGTTTTAATCATCCAGCACCCTAATTTTTTTGGAGGGGTTGAAGCTGTCGATGAAATTTCCGACTGGGCATTTAGCCAGGACATCCCGTTGATAGCAATTGTTAATCCACTGGCACTCGGTGTTTTAAAGGCACCCGGCAGTTGGGGTAAACGAGGCGCCGAAATGGCGGTCTACGATATTCAGACTCTCGGGCTTCCGGCCAGTTTATCCGGATCGGTAGCAGGGTTTGTATCCATAAAACAGCGCCAGGTTAACAAATTAACAGCTGATATTAAATCAACACTGAGTGCTCTGGAAATGCAACAGGTCGATAACTGGATGCTCGCCCGCGCAGGGGCCTATTTAAATTATCAGGGAGACATCGGGCTTTCGCGGATAGCGCGCCAATGTGCGCGCAACCTGAAGCAGTTAGAGAATAACCTGCTCGAAAACCCGCTGTTAAGTGCGCGTTTTGCGGGTGAGCGATTTCATGAATGTGTGATTGAATTTGATCAGGTAAATTTGTCTGCGGTTTTATCTCTTTGTGCCCGACAAGGTTTCCAGATTGGCCATCCCCTCGAATCTGAATATCCTGAGTTGGGGCGATGTGTGTTGCTCAATGCTACTGAAGCCCACTTAGCCGCGGATATCGAGGCAATTGTTGGTGAACTGGGTAAGGTTTTTGAGGTTCAATTGAGCGCAGCCCGTCCAGCCGCAGCAAAATCTTAGTGCCATGGAATCAAATCAAGCACCTGGCTCCTGAAATATGATGAATAATAAAATCATAGCAAATCAACTCGCGATGCTTTCAGGGTTTGAAAATCATCACCCCCTGGTGAACCCTGAACAGGGAACCGGTATGTTGAACTCGATTTATGAGTTGCAGCAAGCGGTTGCCGAAGAATGTGACTATGACTCGATCCATTTTTCGTCTGGCGGAATCGATACAGCGTTATTTTCGATAATTGCGATGATAAAAGCCTGGTATCAGCAATCGAAAACCGCCAAAACGGAGTTCGTGTTAATTGGGGATGTTGCGCAGTTCGACCTTGTGCACCGACAAATTGATTTTGATTTGCTAGCATCGCCCCAGGCGATTAACTCAATCGATCGCGCATGGGCACGATTTAACTGCGGAGACAATACGGCTGCCGTTTTTCTGATTCCGCCTGTAAACGTTGATGTTTCGGTCGCCGATGTTCGCTGGATAGCCGACCGGGTTCACTATTGTGGTGGATTGATTGTGGCAGATTCGAATATTTGTCGATTGTTGAAACAATCGGGCATTGCTGCGGATGAGATAGTCGATATGTATTTGCTTGATTTATTTCGGTTGTTTGGATTATCTGCTACGGCTAGCGGTGCTGACTGTTTTGCGTTGGCAGCCAGTGAACAGTTGTCGGCTTTATTGCCAGTGCCGAGACTGGTATTAGACGATTCGTTAACTCGATGGTCAAGCGACGACGAATATCCTTTATCGGTCGGAAGAACGAGTGCTTTTGGAGCTAGTAATTTCGCCTTACTGTCGTTAGCGATTGAACTACAGCTGCATGGTAATGGTGGGGACAGCGACGATATATGAATTACACTGAGGCGCAAAAGTGATAAGGTCAGCTTCTTTGTGTAACTGATAATAAATAAATGGCGTCTAGTGGTGCTAGCGGTTTCAAGCGCATAATTGCGGCGACTCAGTATTCCTGGCAGGGCATGCGCGCTGCCTACAAACACGAAGCCGCTTTTCGCGAAGAACTCTGGGCAAGTGTAATTTTGATTCCGCTGGGATTCTGGTTGGGGCAAAACGGTGTAGAAAAAGCTTTGTTGATCGGCACGGTTTTATTTTTGCCTTTGGTGGAGATTATGAATTCCGCGATTGAAGCCGTAGTCGACAGAATTGGCGAAGAGCATCACGAACTGTCCGGAAGAGCCAAAGACATGGGGTCGGCTGCAGTAGCTATTGCCATATTATTATTAATCGTGGTCTGGATCCTGGTACTTGCAGCTTAACCTGGAAAACGCAGTTGGATCGCGAAAGTCCGCGCACCAAAAGTAGGCGCTTTTAAGCGCCAAAAGTAGGGGCCTTAGGCCAGCTCTTGACGCATCGGAGTGCCGCATCACTAGAAAACCAAATAACTTCTCATCACCAATAAGGTGGCAGGTAATTGCTCCTCGACAATTGCTCCTGCATTGCCTAAGGGCACCTACTGTTGGCGCTTAAAAGCGCCTACTGTTGGTGTTCTAATAAGTTACATCCCTTTAACGATGCATTATCTGCATACCCTACGTCCATGTAGGTAACTACGAATTATTTGAAATGCACTATGCGCTAATATGACGTGCATGGATGCACTAATGCAGTGTTTGCAGGATGCAAAGGAGCTGCCTTACACGTCTTTTTCTCGCCCAACTGCGTTTCCTGGGTTGAAACCATCTACTCAGTTTCGGCACATATTTTCAAACCTGAGGGTAATAATTAGTTATAATCTTCGCAACCATCCAAAGAGCAACACTCATGGCAGAAGAATATCGAGAACAGGCCCT
>CAXMRQ010000026.1:0-12648 GCA_964196115.1 uncultured Gammaproteobacteria bacterium | reverse complement strand
ATAAGAAGCCGGAACTCACCGTCTTTCCCCTTTACCAGCATCGATTTGGCAATTTGTCCAACTTCGCAACCAATTTTATCGGCGGCCATTTGCGATGTCGGTGTACTGCCTGCTTCGAATTCAAGTGCTTCGAGACCATGCTGGAACAGTAGGATTTTGACTTTTTCAGGGATCATTATAGGAAGTCCTATCAGGCTGGAAACATCATAAATCGTTAGGTCACGGATTCAGGCATAATCTAACCTAGAAAACGCAGTTGGATCACGAAAGTCCACGCACCAAAAGTAGGCGCTTTTAAGCGCCAAAAGTAGGGGCCTTAGGCCAGCTCTTGGCGCATCGGAGTGCCGCATCACTAGAAAACCAAATAACTTCTCATTACCGATAAGGTGACAGGTAATTGCTCCTGCATTATCTGCATACCCTACGTCCATGTAGGTAACTACGAATTATTTGATTTTACTAGGTGCGCCAATATCTCGCCTAAAGCGCCTACTTTTGGTACGCGTCTTTTTCGCACCCAACTGCGTTTCCTATGTTTAATTGGTACCGGGGGGGGGACTCGAACCCCCAAGGTGTTACCACCAGCGGATTTTGAATCCGCCGCGTCTACCAGTTCCGCCACCCCGGCAAGAGGGGCGCATTCTAAAACAAATTAATTCCCAGTGGTAGCCAATTCTTGGAATGGGTATGATGCCAGCTTTTTCCTCTATCTACCCATGCAACTCAGCGATTTCGATTACCAACTACCCGAACATTTAATCGCGCAGCTACCGTTGGCCGAACGCAGTGCATCTCGTTTGATGGTGATCAATCCAGTCAATGAAAACCTTGCGGATCGGCAGTTCTCTGATCTGGATAAATTTATTGGTAAGGGTGATTTATTAGTTTTTAATAATACCCGTGTCATTCCAGCTCGACTTTTCGGTCGAAAACAAAGCGGTGGAAAACTTGAAGTGATGGTCGAGCGTGTGCTTGACCGAGAATATATACTCGCTCATATCCGCTCAAGCAAGGCTCCGAAGCCCGGCACCCAGCTGTTACTCGAAGATAAAATAAAATGCACCATGGTTGAACGCGAGGGCGACCTGTTTATTTTGCAGCAGCTTTCGGGGAATTCATGGCTGGAGTTAGTCGAACAATACGGCCATGTGCCTTTACCCCCTTATATCCGACGCGCCGATGAAGGCGAGGACCGCGAGCGATATCAGACGGTTTATGCGCAATTTCCGGGGGCAGTGGCGGCGCCAACCGCAGGCCTGCATTTCGATGTGGCAATGATTGATCGACTTATTGCGCAAGGCGTTAATAGCGCTTTTATTACACTGCATGTCGGTGCGGGTACCTTCCAGCCGGTGCGGGGGGATGATATCGATAGTCACGTGATGCACGCGGAGCGAATTCAAGTGCCACAAGGTGTATGCGACGCAATCATTGACACTCAGCAGGCGGGAAAGCGGGTGATCGCAGTTGGTACTACCGTGGTACGTAGTTTGGAGACTGCTGCAGCGACTGGCAAAATTCTACCGTTGGATGGTGAATCCAGGTTGTTTATCAAACCTGGATTCAAATTCAATGTAGTCGATGCGATGATAACTAATTTTCATTTACCAAAATCGACTCTGCTGATGTTGGTGAGTGCGTTTGCTGGTATTAAACTAACTAAAATGGCTTATCGACATGCGGTTGATCAAGGATATCGATTTTTTAGCTACGGAGACGCAATGTATATTACCTGCGGTGACAACCAGCGCGTTGTATAAAGAGCGGTTATGAAATTTTATCTGGATACAATCGATGGTAAAGCGCGGCGAGGTCGGCTCGAATTTGAGCGCGGTATAGTCGATACTCCCGCGTTTATGCCGGTCGGCACCTATGGCACGGTTAAAGCAATGACACCCGAAGAATTGACCGATATCGGTGCGCAGATAATTCTCGGAAATACCTTTCACCTAATGCTGCGCCCTGGTACCGACATCATCAAGAAACATGGTGATTTGCATGATCTGACACATTGGCAGGGGCCGATACTGACCGATTCCGGTGGATTCCAGGTATTTAGTCTTGCCAAAATGCGCAAGATCAGCGAAGACGGTGTTCAGTTCAGTTCACCGGTTGATGGATCTCGGGTATTTCTCAGCCCTGAAGTATCGATGCAGGTACAGCGTGATCTGGGTTCGGATATCGTCATGATATTTGACGAATGTACGCCCTATCCAGCGGCGCAGGATGTTGTTCGAGCATCGATGGAATTATCTCTGCGCTGGGCGGCTCGTAGTAAGATTGCGCATGAGGGTAATCCTAATGCTTTATTTGGAATTGTGCAGGGGGGTGCCTATGCCGATTTGCGTCTTGAATCGATCGCAGGATTAAAAGCGATTGAATTTGATGGTTATGCTATCGGAGGTTTGGCGGTCGGCGAACCTGCCGATGAACGTAATGCCATTCTGGATGTCTGTTTACCTGAATTGCCTGCCGATAAACCGCGTTATTTAATGGGTGTGGGTAAACCCGAAGACTTGATAGAGGGCGTACGTCGAGGCGTTGATATGTTCGATTGCGTGATTCCAACCCGTAATGCGCGAACCGGCTTTCTATATACCCATACTGGTATCGTGAGAATCCGTAATAGCCGTTACAGCGAGGATATCCGCCCGATAGATAAAAACTGTGGCTGTTATACCTGTCAACATTACTCACGAGCCTATCTCAGACACCTCGATAAATGTGGGGAGATTCTAGGTGCACGCCTCAATACGATGCATAACTTATATTATTTTCAGGACTTGATGCATCGCATACGTGCTGCAATTGAATCTGGTCGGTATGAAGAATTTTGCAGGGAATTTTACCGCGATTACCAGTCGAATGATTAGTTGGCAATGAGTTTCAGGATTTTGTCAATCTGCCTTGTGAGAAGCCTGAGCTAGTGACATAATACGCGCCGCCTCAGGGGCCGACTACGGTTACCGACTGAGTACTCATTAAGATATATATAACCAAAGGTAAAAGTAAACATGAGTTTTTTTATTAGTGACGCAATGGCGCAAAGTGCGGGCGGCTCGGGGGGTGGATTTGATTTCACTACAATTCTTCCGCTCATTATTATGTTCGTTATCTTTTATTTCCTGCTAATAAGACCACAGCAGAAAAAAGCCAAAGAGCACAAGGGCATGGTTGCAGCTCTGAAAAAGGGTGATGAAATCATTACCAATGGTGGCTTATTAGCGAAAATTACCGACGTCGGTGACAATTTTATGACCTGCCAGATAGCTGAAAACGTCGATATAAAAATACAAAGCCACGCAGTTACCACTGTGTTGCCCAAGGGCACAATCAAAGGTCTGTAATTCCGAATGGTTAATCAATACGCACCGTGGAAGTATGTAGTCCTCTTCCTTATCGTCCTGCTCGGCCTGGTATATGCAACGCCGAATATATATGGTGAGGATCCCGCAGTGCAAATATCGCACCGGGTTAATCTGATCGACGAGGTTGAACTGGCTCGTGTCAATGATCTACTCAAAAATGAGGGGGTGGATTATCGTTCGATTGAACTGGGAACAGGTTACCTGCTCATTCGATTCGATTCTGAGGAACAGCAACTTAGGGCTGTCACGCAAATTCGAGACGTTCTAGATAAGATCGACAAACGTTATGGCGTGGCATTAAACCTCGCACCGGCTACACCGGAATGGTTGACTGATCTCAATGCTTTACCCATGTATCTGGGACTTGATCTGCGTGGAGGGGTTCACTTCCTGATGGAAGTCGATATGGACTCGGCGATTGAAAAAACGCTTGAACGTTCAGCCGGAGAAATTCGTACATTTATGCGTGGTGAAAAAGTCCCTTATAAGAGCGTGCAGGCCAGTAGTGAAAAAATCAGTGTTCGCTTTACCAGTGTCACTGCCAGAGATGCGGCTCGGCTGGTACTCGAAAATGAATACCGTGACTTTTTATTTAGCGACAATAGAGATGATCGAAGCTGGTTTGTAGAGTTGAGCTTAAGTCAGAATGCGCTGGTGGAAGAGCAGAGGTCGGCCATCGAGCAGAATATTTCAACCCTGAGAAACCGGGTCAATGAACTCGGTGTGGCCGAGCCTGTGATTCAGCGCCAGGGCGATGACCGGGTAGTGGTGCAGTTACCGGGGGTGCAGGACACCGTGCGCGCCAAAGAAATTCTTGGCGCTACTGCAACACTCGAATTTCGCCTGGTTCATGGCAGCTTTACCGACTGGAGTGCGGCTGCGGCTTCGGGTAAAGCACCAATCGGGTCAAAACTGTATCAACGAAGCGATGCAAGCCCAGTGCTGTTAAAGCGAAGTGTTATCGTCACAGGTGATCAGATTGTCGGGGCCGCATCGGGTATTGATACGCGTTCGGGAACGCCCAACGTAACAATTACGATGAATGCAAAAGGCGCAGATCGCATGAGTAAGGTCACGCGCGATAATATTGGCAAGCCGATGGCAGTCGTTTTTATCGAGGATAAGTTCGATTTTCGCGAGGTAGCCGGCGAAAATAAACGTATTAAGACGACCGAAACACAGGTTATTAACGTAGCCACTATTCGCGATCAGCTCAGTAAACGCTTCGAAATTACGGGTCTTGATAGTACCCGGGAAGCCAGGGATCTGGCCTTGTTATTACGCGCCGGTGCGCTGCGCGCGCCGATGGTAATCATTGAAGAACGTACTGTAGGGCCAAGCCTGGGACAGGAAAATATTGACAAGGGATTTATCTCGGTAGTGGTTGGCTTTATGGTGGTACTGATTTTCATGGCGGTTTATTACAAAATTTTCGGTCTGGTAGCCAATCTGGCCCTCACTTTAAATCTGGTTTTGATGGTAGCGGTATTGTCTCTGTTGCAGGCCACACTGACGCTGCCGGGTATTGCCGGAATTGTGCTCACAGTAGGCATGGCAGTTGATGCGAACGTGTTGATATTTGAGCGCATACGCGAAGAAATTCGTCTCGGCAATACCCCGCAGGCATCTATTTATGCGGGTTATGAAAAAGCCTTTGGTACGATTGCCGATGCCAATATCACCACGTTGATTGCGGCGATTATTCTGTTTGGATTCGGTACCGGTCCGATTCAAGGTTTTGCGGTGACTTTGTCTATCGGGATTATTACCTCGATGTTTACCGCTATTTTCGGTACGCGGGCGATAATCAACCTGATATATGGCCGTAAGACCGTAACTAAATTGGCGATATAGACATGACTAAACAGCTTTTTACCGAATTCGATTTTATGAGCTTTCGACGCCCTGCGATGATTACCTCAGCGGCTCTAATTCTAATATCCATTATTAGTCTGGCAAGCCTGAAGCTCAATGTCGGTATCGATTTTACTGGCGGTAGTGTCATTGAAGTTGGGTATCAGCAGTCGGTTGAATTGCAGCCAATCAGAAACGCCCTCGACACCAGTGGTTTTGGCGACGCGATAGTGCAACATTTTGGTAGTGCTAAAGAAGTGTTAATTAGACTGGTGCCGAAAGTGGATCAGGATAAGGCTGAACTCAGCACGCAAATTATCGAAGTTTTAAATGCAGCTAGCGATTCCAAAATTGATGTGCGACGGGTTGATTTTGTTGGGCCACAGGTGGGCGAGGAACTCACCGAAGATGGTGGTTTAGCGGTGCTTTATGCGTTAATCGCGATATTGATTTATGTGTCTATACGGTTTGAATATCGTTTTTCGCTCGGAGCTGTAGCCGCCCTGATTCACGATGTGGTGATAACTCTGGGTATCTTTTCGTTGTTACAACTGGATTTTGATTTGAGTGTACTCGCCGCAATATTAGCGGTCATCGGCTATTCGCTTAACGACACCATTGTAGTGTTTGATCGAGTGCGTGAAAACTTTCGTAAAATGCGTAAAAAGACTTCGGAAGAAATAACCAATATATCGATTAATCAAACCATATCCAGAACTTTAATAACTTCATTGACTACCCTGCTAGTATTGCTGTCGTTATTTTTTCTCGGTGGTGAGGTAATTCATTCGTTTGCGCTGGCGCTTATCATCGGTGTATTGGTCGGTTCTTATTCCTCTATTTACGTCGCTACTACATCCGCCCTTGCATTGGGTATATCACGTAGCGATTTGTTATTACCGGAAAAAGAGGACGAGGATCCACGGCCCTAGGAGTCTGTCGGACCTATCCTCGCGACGACCACCTAAATCAGACAGACTCCTGGATTATAACCATGGTCAACGACTGGTGTTGCGCTACAATTATTGTAATACGTTAGGGAGGCAGAAAAATGCAGATAGAACCCGAATTGATTGAGGAATTAGGTTTGCTTAAAAGAATCAGCCAGAATTCGACAGCAGCAATTAATATATCAGCTAGCAGTGACCCGGCAATCGTTGCCGCAGCGACACGATTAACCGAAAAAGGAATCATCTCCGGCTCAGAAGATGGCTATTTAACCGATAGTGGACGAGAGGCGATTGAGCATATGAATCGGTTGTTTAATCAGTTGTCGCCGCCGCTTGAGCCTATTTAATTTTATATTTATTTTTTGTACAGGGTTTCGCACACTAAAACTTTCCTTGCTTCGTAGCTACTACCGAGTAGGTGCGCGAGTCACTCCTTGTCTACAGCAACAAGAAGTAACCAAGACTATATTGTCTGGAGCAATTTAGAACAGCTTTAGCTGGCCCGAAGAATGGACAGGTAAATGCTCCTGCATTACCCGCATATATCACATCCATGTGAATAAGGGCAGGATGCCCGGAATAAATGCCGCCCCGAACAAGCCCTTTAACCGTCAAAATAGCACCCATATCAGCGTCGGCCCACACGTGTTCCCGGCGCGGGTGAGCTTGAAATGGCTTTATAGCAGCCCTGAGCATATGTCCATGATGGACGTTAGTAGAGCACCAACAGTAGGCGCTTTAGGCGCCAACAGTAGGCGCTTTAGGCGATGCAGGAGCTATTGCCGAGGAAGCCGAAGGTCACACGATCGAGCTGCTGTACAAGTCAAGGGCATAGGTAACACTTTAGTCCATAGACATGGGT
This sequence comes from uncultured Gammaproteobacteria bacterium, assembly GCA_964196115.1. Classification (GTDB taxonomy): domain Bacteria; phylum Pseudomonadota; class Gammaproteobacteria. Next base: position 5,614 of record CAXMRQ010000026.1, on the reverse strand, counting down.
TACACTTTTATCAATTTATACGAATTGGTTTTACTGGCTTTTCGTCTTTCATCAAATTCTCCTATTTTAATCGGTCCGAAATAGACACGCCATTAAGGCGACTAGGGCCTATCGAAACGTCTAATTCCTGACCATTTAGGCGTCAAATATCAAGCGGTTTGAAAAAAAAGTTAAAAAATTCACATTTTGGTGACATTTTTTTGGCAACATCTACTACACTCAATCTTAAATCCGGCGTGAATTGTTAAACCCGGACATTTAACCAAGAGATTACACACGGGTAGGTATCATGCGGGAGCACACAGGCGGGGATGCCGGATACGAAGCTTTAGTAGTTGATAATAATTTCACCAGGGGGCAATCGTTCCTCGCAGTACTTAATTTTATTAAACTCGAAGCGAAGCTGGTTACATTGGATCAGCTGATGGATATTTCCTCGCAGGAACTATTCGGTTTTGTGGCGATTTTCAGTGTCGCAACCGATCGGATAACAAATTATTTTTTGAAACTTAATAAAGAAGATAATTGCCAGTATCCAGTGGTTTTAATGGTAGACAGAGCTGAACCTAGCACTCTGGATATCGTAGTGCAGTTGCCTTATATCTCAGGTCATTGCTTCCAGTCAGACTACTATTCGCTGTCTCAGGTACTGGAGCAGGCCAGATTTCACAACAAACGTGAACGTCGCATGCATAATCGTGAATGTCAGCAATTGATTGGTGATAGCAATGCAATTAAACGAATAAATTTAATGATAGACCAGGTGGCTGACTCCAACGCTACCGTATTAATACTGGGAGATTCGGGCACTGGTAAAGAGGTAATTGCGCGAAATGTCCATGCGCAGTCGTCACGCTGCGACAAACCTTTTGTGCCGATTAACTGCGGTGCAATTCCCGCTGAACTATTAGAAAATGAACTTTTTGGTCACGAAAAAGATGCGTTCACCGGAGCTATAAGCGCACGCCAGGGCCGATTTGAGCTAGCCGAGGGCGGGGTATTGTTTCTCGATGAAATAGGCGATATGCCGCTTCCTATGCAAATAAAGCTACTAAGAGTTCTACAGGATCGTTGCTTCGAGAAGGTAGGAAGTAATAAATCGATCAAGACCGATGTACGTGTGATTGCTGCTACACACCGCCACCTGGAAGATTTGATTGCTGAAGGGAAGTTCCGCGAAGATCTGTATTATCGACTCAATGTTTTTCCAATTGAAGTGCCCCCGCTACGGGAGCGCAAAGAAGATATCCATCTTCTCGTTCAGGAAATGATTTCCCGCATTGAAAAAGAAAGTAGAGGATCGGTTCGCCTCAGTAAAAAAGCGATCTCAATGTTGCAACATTACCGCTGGCCGGGAAATGTGCGCGAACTCACCAACCTGATCGAGCGGCTCGCAATTTTATACCCGCATGGTGTCGTCGATACTAAGGACTTGCCCGAAAAATATCGAATTATCGACCTTCCTGGTCAGGTTGAAGCGGTAGAAGACGATACGTTTATGTCTTACGATTCGAACAGTAGCGAGCAGTTGCCAATGAATGGAATCGATATGAAGCAATATTTAAACGAAATTGAAATATCATTAATCGAGCAGGCCCTGGCGAAAACCGGAAATGTAGTAGCGAGAGCGGCCTCAATGCTGAAAATGCGGCGTACTACACTCGTCGAAAAAATGCGAAAATATGAGATTGGGCGAGTCGAATAGTGTCATATTTATGGCGATTATAATGAATTAAATTATTTAACTATCTGAATTTTACCGATAAAAACATTTGGTTCGTCTTGTGCGGTATCTAAGCTGTGAACAGACTAAACCAACAATCCGATAATCAATCTATTCAACAGCTGCAAGCGGCGTTCGAGCTATTTAACCGCTTATCAGCCTCTCTTTGCACGAGTTTCGAAGACTTAAATCTAACTGTTAATTCCGCTAACACGGCCGATCAGTCCTGGAGATTATGGTGTAAAAAATTCTGCTAATCAGCAACTGTCATTTCGCCTGCGCGCATTAATCGATGCAATTTCGGGTAGCGTTGTGTCGGGCAGGTAATGACCAGTGCTATGCGTAACACGGATCTGCTCTATCGATATGGTGGCGACGAGTTTGTTGGGGGGTTACTTCAGACCGATATTAGCGGTGCGATGGATGTCAGCCAGCAAATTCGCAGTGGCGTGGAAAAACTAGATTTGACCGATAACAATATTTCGCAGCAAATTTACATGAGTATTGGCCTTACTATGGTACGCCCCGGGGATTTATATCGATACGCATTCAAACGTGCCGCCAGAGTCTAAAATTCGGTCTGTATTTGATGTAATATTCACATAATATTCATATGGCTTTGAAATTAAATAAATATGGTCTATACAATATGTGACGTTGAAGCATTCAATTAGAATGCCGGTCGGGAAGTACAGTTACATTTTGGTCATTAACAACCAGGGTAAAGCGTCATAATGGTACGATTTTTTAATTCAGGCAAATAACGTTAGATAGTTAGAGGCATATATAAAATGGCGGTAAATATGGCAGTTTCGGATGGTGGAGAAAAAATCACCATTTCAGTCGAAGGTAAGTTTGATTTTCAGCTATACGACGAATTTATAGCCAGTTATGTTGACACGGATGGCGCTGGTAAACAGTACGTGGTCGATTTATCCGATACTGAATACCTGGATAGCTCAGCGCTTGGCATGCTGTTATTATTGCGCGAACATGCAGGTGGCGAGTCAGCGAAGATTGATATTACCCAGGCATCAGCTGACGCGAAAAAAATTCTCGACGTCGCTAATTTTGGTAAACTATTCAATTTGTAATATAAAACATGAATAATTTCGCAGAAAAAAGAGACTTCCTACGCATGCCAATTGATTGTCTGCTCAGCTTTTCCAGAAAAGGTGATAAACAGTCATTTAAGGGTCACGTCGTCAACCTGAGTAGCAAAGGTATATTATTTACTTCGGTAAGCGAGTTCGAAGAAGGTGATCAGCTAGATATCGTTTTGACTCCGACCAATTCGCTAACCTCGCCGATGCAGGCCTCGGTAGTCGTTAGGCGTGCGATTTATAACGATTCGGTGTATGAACTGGCCTGCGAAATTTTAGAAATTAAATAACAAAAACAGGTGCGATACTCAGGTCGAATAATGACTCTCCACATAGTTATTTACCATCTGCATAAACTCGCTGGAAATATTATCTCCTTTTAGGGTCACTGTTTTTTCACCGTCTTCGTATACCGGCGCCACCGGTTGTTCACCGGTTCCGGGCAGGCTAATGCCGATATTGGCATGTTTGCTTTCGCCCGGACCGTTCACTACGCAACCCATCACTGCCACGTTCATCTTTTCGACACCAGGGAATCGAAGTTTCCATGCAGGCATCGATTCTTCCAGCTGTTGTTGAATTTGTTTTGCCAGGACCTGAAAATATTCACTGGTGGTCCGTCCACAGCCGGGGCAGGCGATAACTGTTGGCGTAAATGAACGCAAGTCGAGCGATTGCAAAATTTGCTGGGCTATTTTGACTTCGCGCTCGCGAGAAGCACCCGGCTCAGGGGTCAGAGAAATCCGGATCGTATCACCGATCCCCTGATTCAATAAAATTGCTAACGCTGAGGTTGAAGCAACAATGCCTTTATCGCCCATACCCGCCTCTGTTAAACCCAGGTGCAGGGCATAATCCGAGCGTTGCGCCAGAGATTGATAAACATCGATTAAATCGTCTACCTGGCTCATTTTACAGCTAATGACGATGCGTTCTTTACCTAAGCCGATTTGTTGCGCAAATTCAGCGCTTGAGAGGGCCGATTCGATAACTGCCTGGCGATTAATATCGGACAGGGCGAGCGGGTCGGCGAGGTTTGCGTTTTGAGTTAGCAGATTGGCTAATAACTGTTGATCGAGGCTGCCCCAGTTGACGCCGATGCGAACCGGTTTGTCATATTTGCAGGCGATTTCGATCATTTCACTGAACTGACTATCGCGTTTCTTGCCCCGACCCACATTACCCGGATTGATGCGGTACTTGGCCAGAGACCGTGCGCAGGCGTCGTGCAGCTTGAGTAGCTTGTGGCCATTGTAATGAAAATCGCCAATCACCGGGACTTCAAAATCGTCTTCGAATAAGCGTTCGACAATATACGGTATCGCCCTGGCCGATTCCTCGTTGTTGACCGTCACGCGCACAAGTTCAGAACCGGCATCGGACAATAATTTAATCTGATTGACGGTTGAGTTTATGTCAGCGGTATCGGTATTCGTCATCGACTGCACAACGACCGATGAATTACCGCCGATCTGTACATTACCAACCTGCACTGATTGCGTGTTATGGCGGGCTTTCTGGGTCATGCAATTGCAACTAAAGAATTAACAGGGCTGTATAGTAATGAAACATGACACGCAGTAAAAGAAATAACCGGGTTTATAGTCTGTCTGATTCGTTAGTTCGCAATTGCGATACTGATTTATCCGTTCTCAGGCTGTAAGCGGACCAGGCTGTGTGAAAACTCCGAATTTTCGTTGTTCTATAAAAATATTTCCTACTACGAGACTCAATAATAAAATAAACTGCATAACTTTTCCCACCATCTAGCATTTAATGCACTCAAATAGGATGGTGTTTGCCACTTTATGTTTTTAGGAAATAGTTTTCACGCAGCCTGGGTCGATACCAGCCTTTAATCTTTGAACCCTGAATGTCAACTTTCTCAGTCGGGTCAACCTGTTCATGGCTGACCCAGTGCTGAATTGCGATAATACCTGTATCAGGCTACGCCGCAAAATTGAATCAAGTCATATCCGCCCTGTTGTAGTTTTACTTTATCTGAGAAACGCTAAATTTCTTCTTAACGGGTCGGGCTGCTAGAATCACTTCTCTACAGATTCTTGAGAGCTTGTCTTGCTCGACAATATTGACATCATCGCATTCGATCTTGACGATACGCTTTGGCCGTGTATGCCAACTATCGAATATGCAGAGAAAACTCTGTACCGATGGTTGCAGAAAAATTTCCCGCGTATTACTGATTGTCACAGCGCCGAAGACCTGATTAGTGTGCGCAAGCAATTTATGTTGCAGGACGAACGCTTCGCGATTGATCTGTCATTGCTACGGTGCGAGTTTTTGAAAATGCTGGCACACGAGGCAGATTACGACTCGGAGGCAGTATCGGAGGCCGGGTTTGAAGTGTTTTACGAGGCGCGCCAGCAGGTTAGTTTTTACGATGATGTATTGCCGTGCCTACAGCGACTGAAATTAAGATACCGTCTAGGTGCAATCAGCAATGGCAATGCGAATGTAGAGAAAGTCGGCCTCGGGCATTTAATCGAACATTCGGTCAGCGCGTCGGAGGTGAAAGTAGCGAAGCCTGACAAGTTAATTTTTGATGATCTGGTTGAGCGCTTCGGTGTAGCCGCTAATCGAGTTCTCTACGTCGGAGATCACCCCGAATATGATGTAGTCGGACCCTTGAATGCGGGCCTGCAGGCGGTCTGGATCAATCGTGAAAATAATGACTGGCCCGAACATTTGCAGCAACCCGAGCACCAAATTTCCAATTTGCACGAACTGGAACTGTTGTTATAGGTGTATGAATTGATTTCTGTGTTGT
>CAXMRQ010000025.1:0-10405 GCA_964196115.1 uncultured Gammaproteobacteria bacterium | reverse complement strand
GAACTTTTCACGCCTTTAGTGCCACGTACTGCTATGGTTTTGATATTTTTCGAACCCATTACTGCACCGACACCCGACCGTCCGGCAGCTCGGTGCATGTCATTCACCACGCAGGCGTAGCGGCAAAGGTTTTCGCCGGCCTGTCCAATCGAAGCGAAACGCATTAATGGATCCCGGTATTTCGCGTGCAATAACTCTTCGGTCTGCCAAACGGTTTTGCCCCAGACTTCAGCGGCGTCGCATAACTCAACCTGGTCATTTTCGATATGCAGATAAACTGGTTTTTCAGATTTACCTTCGATAATCAACAGGTCATAACCCGCGTGCTTAAGCTCAGCGCCGAATTTGCCGCCGGAATTGGAACAGGCTATGGCATCGGTGAGCGCGCCTTTGGTGATAACCGAGTAGCGACCACCAGTCGAAGCCATGGTGCCGGTTAACGGACCGGTGGCAAAAATTAGTTTATTTTCGGCGGAGAGAGCGTCGGCTGCTGGATCCATTTCCTCTAACAGGTACTTGCTACCCAGGCCGCGCTGGCCGAGATAGTCTTCCGCCCACTCCATATTTAAAGGCTCTATTTTACAGTCACCGGTGGATAAATTGACGCGTAGGATCTGTTGCTGCCAGCTCATAAGGGGTCTCCTCGAAGGTACTTTTTAAGAATACCGCCGATTGTATAACCTGCGCCTGTCATTTAACAATTCTATTGTAGAAAAAATTGAAATAACTCAGTGTCCAATAGTATTTCAATGTTGATATTGGTAATCTAGAAGGCTGTCAGAAATTAAAAAGCTATAGTTTATTTATGATCAAGGTAATCATCGAACGACAGGTCGCCGAAGGCCTGGAATCTCACTACGAAAAAGCCATTGGTGAATTACTCAGCGTGATGACTAGCGCTCCAGGATATATATCCGGCGAATCACTGGTTGATGCTAAGCTTTCAAATCATTATGTGGTGATCGCCAAATGGACCACTGAAAGCGCGTGGTCACAATGGTTTCATTCAGATGATCGTAAACGACTGATGACAGCGCTTGCGCCATTTTTGCAAACCGACGAAAAATTCACTCTGCTGAAGCAACTCGCCTACCACAAGTATTCTTAGTATTTTTTTCATCGGCTCAATCAAATATGGACTTAAATTCCGCTGCAGGATAGCTGGATAAATAGTAAATAGTGTACATCCAAAGCTAAACGATTAGGAGTATATTGCCTGCGGATTTGCTTCAGAGTGGGCTGGATTATCTACAGGTTCCCAGTGGGCTGTTTATCGGAAAATCTCACCCTGCAAAATTTTTAGCGAAGCAATCGAGCGATATACCAATCATTAACATTATTATTTTAAGGGGAATTACATGAATAAAATAATTGCCAGCCTATTACTGGTGTCTGGCCTGGGTATTTTTACCAGTCAGTCAATTGCCGATAGTCACGATATGACGCTTGTCGCTGTTCCATCATTCGGATTTGTTCAGGAAACCGCCGCAGTAACTCTGGACGGAGATATCCTGGTCGATTTGTATAACACGACCAATTACCGCGATATGATTAGAATCGGTGCATTTGGTGGGGAAGTTATGATCAGCCCTGAAGGTGGAAACGCTGCGCATGGTCTCGGCTATAAGGCTTCTATTAACTCTAATATGTCCGCCTACGGCATGCTGTTTCTAGATAGCGATGCCAACTTTACCAATGTGACAATCGGTGGATCCTATTCGACTATCGCCAGCGGTTTTATTCTGAATGGTAATGTGGAGATTTTTAGCCAGAGTGATATTGGTGGTGGTGTCAGCGAAACTTTCGTCGACCTAAGAGGTTCTGCTTTTTATCGACTATCGAATAATTCAGTCAAAGGATCGCTCTATCTCGGTGGCGAACTTGACATGCAATTGAGCCCGAACTCGGAATCTGATATTTACCTCGGTGTGCGCTGGATACCTAAACACAATATTATTCTAGACCTGGGCGCCTTCGAGTCACTCGGCGCCCCTGGTACCAGCACTGCGGGTACGCCTGTATTCGTTCGTCTTAATGTAGGATTTTAGTACCATTCAAACCAATCCGTGATCCTTTGGCTAGTTCTAGCCAGGGGGCCACGGAGATTTATTTTTTAGGTAGGGCCGAATTTATTCGGCCAATCGTAAATGGTCGAATGAATTCGACCTTACACCATGTTTCAGATATCATCTCCCCCAAGTCAGCTGGATAATCGCTGGTCTGTTCATCAGACTGGAGGAAAGTCCGGGCTCCACAGGACAGAGTGCCAGATAACGTCTGGGAGGCGCGAGCCTACGGCCAGTGCAACAGAGAGTAGACCGCCAGGCCTTCACTTTATAGTGAATGCCTGGTAAGGGTGAAAGGGTGCGGTAAGAGCGCACCGCGCTTCTGGTAACAGAAGTGGCACGGTAAACCCCACTCGGAGCAAGACCAAATAGGAAAACTATGGCGTGGTCCGCGCTGTTTTCGGGTTGGTCGCTTGAGGCTGAGAGGCGACTCTCAGTCCAGATGAATGATTATCCTCGACAGAACCCGGCTTACAGGCTGACTTACTTTTTCCTCTGTTTAAACCCCGAAAAAACAACACAAGTTAATGTTTTACATTAACTAAGACCCCTAAACTCGCGTTTCTATTAAGGATATATAAAATAGTGTGAAATTTTTACGCTAAGTGATTGACGTTATTGGGGAAAAACCCTTGTTTTATGCCCTCAAAAACTTGACTTAACCCTCAAATAAGCCCTATTGTGTCACTGTGTGGGTAAAAGTGTCACAAAGTGGCGCATATGGGATTTAAAGTGCTCAAATTTCGGGGAGTCTCCAATTTGTCATTAGACGCGAAAGGCAGGATTGTTCTGCCTGCGCGTTATCGCGAGCGGCTGGCCGAAATATGCAATAGTCAGCTCATTATAACAATCGATACTGACCAGCCCTGCCTGCTGATCTACCCACTTAATGAGTGGGAGCTGATCGAAGAAAAAATCGAAGCCTTGCCCAGTTTCAACCCCACAACCCGCCGAATTCAACGTTTACTGATTGGTCATGCCACCGATGTCGAGGTTGATGGTAACGGTCGTACGCTTTTATCTACCCCTTTACGCGAATACGCGCAGCTGGGTCGTAAGGTTGTTCTCATCGGGCAAGGCAAGAAGTTTGAATTATGGGATGAAGCCCTGTGGGCTCAGCGTATGGAAGAATGGCTGGGTGATAAAGGCGACGCAGAAATGCCGCAAGCCCTGGCGGAGCTAACCTTATGAGCGGGGTCGCGTTTAGCCATGCTCCGGTGATGCACGATGAAATATTGCATCATCTGAAGATTCTGCCCGATGGCATTTATGTGGATGGAACCTATGGACGCGGCGGACACGCAAGATCAATCTTGAACCAACTTGGCGACAGCGGACGCCTGGTGGTGATGGACAAGGATCCGGAAGCAGTAAAAGCGGCCAGAGAGTCTATCGGCGAAGACAGGCGGGTAACAATTATTCACGATGATTACGCGAATATGTCAGAAGTTCTTGCGGCAGCGGAATTAATCCAGCAGGTTGACGGCGTCCTGCTCGATCTCGGCGTTTCTTCACCGCAACTGGATGACGCCAGCCGCGGATTCAGTTTTCAGAAAAACGGCCCGCTCGATATGCGTATGAATCCGACTCAGGGCGAATCGGCTGCTGACTGGTTGCGTCGCAGTGAGGAAAAGGAAATTTCACGCGTACTCTGGGAGTTGGGCGAAGAACGTCATGCGCGACGAATCGCGCGTAAAATTGTTGATTTTCGCGAAAACCAGGATATCGAAGATACCGCTACCCTGGCTGGGATTATCACAAGCTGTATTCCATCGTTAAAAAATAAAAAACACCCCGCGACAAAAAGTTTTCAGGCAATTCGCATACATATTAATCAGGAGCTGGCTCATATTGGGCAGTTGCTCGATTCAATATTCGATATTCTAAAAATTGGCGGTCGCCTGCTGGTTATCAGTTTTCATTCCCTCGAAGATCGTTTGGTAAAACGGTTTTTCCGGCAACATAGCACGCCTGCAAAAATACCTCGCGGACTACCGGTTCGTGATAGCGAGCTGGTGTCGACTATTCGACTGCGTGTCATCGGTAAGGCGATCAAGGCGGGCGTGGAAGAACTGGCGGTGAACCCGAGAGCGCGAAGTGCGGTTCTGCGTGTTGCAGAGAGAATTTCCTGATGACCCGCATAGTCTGGTTTGCACTGCTGTTGACGATGGTTATCAGCAGCGCACTGACGGTAATTTATGTCAAGCACGAGAGTCGTGTGTTGTTTTCCGAGTTGCGCAATACGCAAAAATTACAGGATCAGGAAGTGATCGAGTGGGGTCGACTGCAACTACAAAACAGTACCCTTGCTACGCATAGCAATGTCGAGTCCCGCGCCAGAAAAACATTGAAAATGCGATTACCCGAAAACGTACAGGTGGTGCAACTGCCATGAGCGCGTTAGTCATTAGTGAACGGGTCTCAGGAGAGTGCAGGGCAGGCGAATGGACCTACCATGCATGATACCGACGATCAGGCAATATTTTATACCGGACGACATTATTTTGTGTTGCTGGTGTTGCTGGGTCTTCTCGCGGGCTTGATCGGGCGTGCGCTTTATCTGCAAATAGTTGAAAAAGATTTTTTGGCTAATCAGGGTGTTCAGCGGCAAATTCGAACCATCGAAACGCCTGCTTACAGGGGTACGATACTCGATCGACTTGGCACGCCGCTTGCCGTTAGCACGCCAGTGGATTCGGTATGGGTAAATCCTAAGGAAATTCTACTCAATTTGCCCGCACTGAAGAAGGTAACCCAGAAACTGAAACTTGATTATCGCGATACGGTGACACTGCTCAAGCAGAAGGCCAACAAGGAATTCGTTTATTTAAAAAGGCAACTGGAACCCGAGTTGGCCAATCAGGTTGCAGATGGTGTCGATGGCGTCTATTTGAAACGTGAATATCATCGCTATTATCCCGCAGGTGAAGTGGTATCGCACCTGGTTGGATTCACCAATGTTGACGATCAGGGGCAGGAGGGCCTGGAGCTAATTTACGAAGACTGGTTGAAAGCCGAGCCCGGAAAGCGACGCGTGATTCGCAATCGACGCGGAGCGGTTGTCGAAGATATCGCTCAGGTAAAACGCGCACAGTCGGGTAATGATCTTATTTCCAGTATCGATATGCGTCTGCAATATATTGCCTATCGAAGTCTCTCGCGCGCGATGCAATACCATGCGGCAAAATCAGGTAGTGCAGTAATGCTCGATATTAAAACCGGCGAGATACTGGCGATGGTTAATCAGCCATCGTATAACCCGAATCAACGCAAGAATATGGATCCGGCACAGCTTCGTAATCGCGCTTTAACCGATGTGTTTGAACCTGGATCTACAGTTAAACCGTTTACCCTGGCGGCGGCTATGGATCGAGGCCTCTACAACAGCAAAAGCCGAATTGATACGTCACCTGGATGGTTTACGGTAAGTGGTTATCCGGTTAAAGACGTGCGCAATTATGGTGAGCTGAATCTGGCCGACATATTGCGCAAATCGAGTAATGTCGGGGCATCACGGATCGCGCAGTCGATGCAGGGCAACGAACTCTGGCAATCGTTTACTGATTATGGGTTTGGGGAAGCGCCAGGGGTATCGTTTCCTGCCGAATCCTCGGGCTATCTTAACCACTACTCTCTCTGGCAGCCGTTAGATCACGCCACGATGGGTTTTGGCTACGGTTTGTCGGTATCGATTACACAGTTAGCCCGGGCCTATGCGGTGATCGCAAATCGCGGGCGTCGACTTGATATTAGTTTGATCAAACAGGATCCCGCCGAAGTACTCGAAAATGAAATATCGCGCCATGTCATGAAAAGCAGTACCGCAAAGTCATTATTACTAATGATGGAAGAAGTAGTCGGGCCGAAGGGTACCGCGAAGCAGGCGGCGGTGGCGGGTTATCGTATCGCAGGAAAAACCGGGACGGTGAAAAAAAGTGTCGATGGTGGATATAAGGAAGATGATTACATGGCGATCTTTGCCGGTATCGCACCGGTGAGTAATCCACGCCTGGTAATGGCGGTTGTGATCAATGAGCCGACTCAAAATGGCTATTACGGTGGTCAGGTCGCGGCACCGGTATTTCAGGAAGTGATGAGTAATGCGCTACGTATTCTTGATATTGCGCCTGACAACTTGCCGACCTTGCAGGCGCAGACTAAAGCTGGTGATCAAGGGGCATGACGATGACTAATTTACAGGCTGTCGGGGAATCACTTGCCGAGTTACTAAAAGGATATGCTACCACTGATCCGGTGCCTGAAATTGATATTGTTAATATCGCCAGCGATAGCCGTTCGGTAGTACCCGGCTCGCTATTTGTTGCCTTGCGAGGGATTAATGCACAGGGCATCGATTTTGCTATCGATGCGGTCAAGTCAGGCGCTATAGCAGTCCTGTACGACGCGCAGGATGAATATTGCTCACGCCGCATTGCGCTGCTGAGAAAACAGGTTGAGACAAGCTGGATTGGAATCGAAGGCCTGGATCGGATCAATGGAGAGATAGTCAGTCGTTTCTACGGAAACCCGGGCAGGTATTTAAAGATTATCGGTATAACCGGTACCGACGGTAAAACCAGCGTAACCCATTTGATCGCGCAGGCTTTGACTCAGCTGGGGAAATCTGTGGCGAGTATCGGCACTCTGGGCTACGGAATCGGATCCGATCTCGATACTGCGACCCATACCACGCCGGATGCGGTGACGCTGCAATCTTACTTGCATCAGTTTCACCAGAAAAACTGTGACTATGTGATTATGGAAGTGTCTTCTCATGCGCTCGAACAATATCGCGTCAGTGGCTGCCACTTTGACATCGCGGTATTAACCAATTTAGGCCGGGATCATCTCGATTATCATCAGGATATGGATCATTACGCGGCAGCTAAAGCGCGGCTGTTTCACGAGTTTGATTTAAGTGCCAGGGTTTTAAATATTGACGATGAATTTGGACGTCAATTGTCTCACGAGTTTAACGCTGATGGTCTGGTTCGATACTCAACATCAGTATCAGCGAAGAAACAGAATGCCGAAATCTACCTGTTAAGTAGCGAAGTCACCGAACAGGGACTCGATGTGCATGTTGCTACACCAATCGGCGAAATTCACGCCAGCACTGCACTGATGGGTCATTTCAATATCGATAATATCCTGGCTTGTATTTCGAGCCTGGTGGCGTCAGGTCTGGAGCGGGAGCAGGTTCAATGGGCGGTTACCGGTTTGCAACCGATTCCCGGACGCATGGAAAAATTTACCGGGGAATCCGGCAGGGCGACGGCGGTGGTTGATTTTGCCCATACCGAGCAGGCTTTACGCGCCTGTTTAACCACCTGTCGCGATCATACGGATGGTCAGCTCTGGTGTGTATTTGGCTGCGGTGGCGACCGTGATCAGGGTAAACGACCGGGCATGGGGCGTGCTGCCGAACAATTGGCAGATCGAATCATTATCACCGACGATAACCCGCGTACTGAAGACCCTGAGAAAATTGTCGAAGAGATTCGCAAGGGACTTGCCGACCTGGAGCGTGCCTGTGTGGTGCACAATCGTCAGGCCGCTATTGAATACGCTTTATCCCGGGCTAAAAGCGGCGATCTGGTGGTGATAGCCGGTAAAGGCCACGAACAGGAGCAAATTATTGGTCTCGAGCGTCACCCGTTCAGTGATCGTCATGTAGTGCAGCGTTTTATGCAGGCCAATACATGATAGCGATGAATCTACATCAGGTTCTGGCCTTATTCGGTGAGACAGATTGCCCATCACTGGATACGCAATTTTGCGGCGTGACCATCGATAGTCGCAAGAATTGCAAAGAGCGATTATTTGTCGCTATTCGAGGAGACCATTTCGATGGTCACGATTATGTGGCTACTGCTTATCGAAATGGCGCAGTCGCCGCACTGGTTGAAACCAAAACAGATTGTGATATCGCACAGATTGTTGTCGACGACTGTAAGCAGGCTATGGCCGTGCTCGCCAATCACTGGCGTCATAGCTGCCAGGCAACCGTCATCGCGCTTACAGGTAGTAATGGTAAGACCACGGTGAAGGATATGTTATGTCAGATTTTGCTGCATGAAGCACCAACCCACGCGACCAAAGGTAACTTTAATAATGATATCGGGCTGCCCTTAACGCTGCTCGATTTATCGCAGGACGACCATTTCGCCGTGATTGAACTGGGCGCTAACCACGCCGGGGAAATTGCAGCGCTGGCAGACATTGCCGAACCGGAAATTGTTTATGTCAACAATGTTGCGGCCGCGCATCTGGCGGGTTTTGGCTCGGTGCAGGGGGTAATCGAAGCCAAGGGAGAATTATATGCCTACTGTAAGCCCGGGCATCGAGCACTGTTCAATTTAGACGAAGCCGCGAGCCAATATTGGCAATCGATATGTGCAGCCGAAACCACACTCAGTTGTGCCTTGTATAAAGATGCAGATCTGGGCGCGAACTGGAGTCAGGACGACAACGGCTTGTCACTCGAAGTTAATTATGCAGAGAAAAAACAAAATGTCGCGCTGCAGGTATATGGCGAACACAATGCGCGCAACGCGTTGGCTGCTATATCCATTGCGCTGTTAACCGGGCTTGAGTTTGATCGCGCGGTACAAAATCTCGCGGGATTTGCCGGCGTTAAAGGACGACTGCAAATGATGAAAGGGCCGCAGGGTAGTCGCCTGATTAACGACAGTTACAATGCCAATCCAGACTCACTCGAAGCCGGTATAAAAGTACTTTGTTCGTTGCGGGGTGAAGCATGGCTGGCGCTCGGCGATATGGGGGAGCTTGGTAATGAAACCGAGGCTCTACACAGAAAAGCAGCACAAACCGCAAAAAATCAAGGTGTCGAAAAACTGTTCGGCCTGGGCGAAATGAGCTGTATCGCCAGCGATGAATTTGGAGACTCGGGCTATTGCTTCGAACAAATTGATGAGATGGCAGAATCTATCCGGGGACAGATTCATCAGGGCGTTAATCTGCTGGTTAAAGGTTCGAGAAGTGCCGGTATGGACAAGCTGGTTGATTATTTACTGAATAACCATGACCGGGGAGAAATAAATAATGCTGTATGACCTGGCCATGTTTCTCTCCCAGTTTCACAGCGGGTTTAACGTTTTTCAGTACCTTACTCTGCGTAGCATCCTCGGCGTGCTGACAGCACTGACTATTGCTTTGATTGTCGGTCCACGCATGATTCGCTATCTGAGTAGTTATAATATCGGCCAGAGTGTGCGCGATGACGGGCCCGAGGGTCATTTTAGCAAAGCAGGAACCCCGACTATGGGCGGTGCTCTGATTTTGGTCGCGATTGTGGTGAGTACATTGCTGTGGAGCGATTTGTCATCCAGGTTTGTTTGGGTGGTGCTGTTTGTCACGATTGGATTTGGTGCGATAGGCTGGATAGACGACTATAAAAAAATTGTTTACGGCAACTCCAAGGGTCTATCAGCAAGAATCAAGTATTTGTGGCAGTCCATGATCGGCTTGAGCGCCGCACTGGTTTTGTTTCATACCGCGCAGTTCCCGATAGAAACCCAGCTCATTGTGCCGTTCATTAAAGACATTTTGGTTGATCTTGGCTGGATGTATGTGGTGCTCACTTATTTTGTCATCGTCGGCAGTAGTAACGCGGTCAATTTGACCGACGGTCTCGACGGGCTCGCCATTTTGCCTACCGTGCTGGTTGGCGGTGCACTAGGTGTGTTTGCGTACGTTACCGGTAATATCAATTTTTCCAATTATCTCGGTATTCCCTATGTTCCAGGTGTCGGCGAGATGGTTATATTTTGTGGTGCGATTGTCGGCTCCGGGCTTGGCTTTCTATGGTTTAACACCTATCCGGCGCAGGTGTTTATGGGTGATGTCGGTGCCCTGGCGCTTGGAGCGGCGCTCGGCACTATCGCAGTAATCGTGCGCCAGGAGCTGGTGTTATTCATCATGGGCGGGCTATTTGTCGCCGAAACCATGTCGGTTATTGTGCAGGTGGCTTCATTTAAACTAACCGGACGGAGAATTTTTCGCATGGCGCCATTACATCATCATTATGAGCTTAAGGGCTGGCCCGAACCGAGGATAATTGTGCGATTCTGGATAATCACAGTGGTTCTGGTGCTGATTGGACTGGCGAGCTTAAAAGTTCGGTGATGCTATCCATGAGTACCCAGCCGAAACAACACGCAGATCTGAACTACCTGGTAGTCGGGCTTGGCGTTAGCGGCTTTTCGGTTGCCAATTATCTACTCACGCATGGCTTGCGCTGTCGGGTTCAGGATACGCGCGATATCCCGCCTTTTTTGCAGCAATTGAAGCATCTGCATCCACAGGTTGAAGTCGTC
>CAXMRQ010000024.1:0-25564 GCA_964196115.1 uncultured Gammaproteobacteria bacterium | reverse complement strand
TGATTCGATGAGAAATGCGAGGACTCATCGTGAAAAAGAAAAGATTGCCTTAGTCGCCATGCTGGATCTGGACGATAGGACGGTTACGGACCTGAAGCTTGATTTCAAACAGTTTAGAAACACTAAATCGTTTTGCAGAATTATCTGCCATAAAAATTTAACGTTGTAATAGCGGGAGGAGCATCGTGAAGAATTTCAAACTAGCAACAAATCACATGAGGATGGTATTTTTGTCGGTAACAAAAGTCTGGATTCGATACGACATGACTGCCCACCATACAGCAATGAGGATAATTAAATGAACGAGAATTTGAGCGTTGATATCGGGCTTCTGGAGAATCGAGCTTTTATAATAGGCAGAGATGGTCATATTTACCTTGATTCTCCTACTGTCAGCAAACAACACGCCGAAATAAAAATTTCCAACGGAAGAGTTTTCCTTCGCGATCTGCACTCAACCAACGGTACCTATTTATTAAAGAATAACAGACTGGTGCTTTTCGAAAGCGGCTACGTGGATCCACTTCAGTCTATATTCTTAGGGGATCAGGCATACACGATTATGAGCCTGCTAGCAATTGCAAACGACTTTGCCGTTACTAACGCTGACGACTATCCAACACAGCTGAACCTTCCCAAACAAGCCGTAAACAGTTGAGGACAGGCAGAAATGCGATATATCAACGATATATTTTCAGGCAGTTTTTCAAGTATCAAATTTACCTGTTGAAGGCGACGAATATTCTAACGAAGAGAGCAAAATCGTGCTCCTTATTGCCAATAATCGTCCAACAACGCTCTCTGTCGGTATCGTTCTATCGATAGCGAGCGTGGTTTCGCCTGCACGGTCCGAAGAAGAAGCACCCTGGGTTTCAGGGACAGTTTTAATTACAGACTCTTAGAGGTATCCATCCTTGATGCTAGCCCTCGGTTTAGGTTAGGATTGGGCGTTTATATCTTCATATACTTAAAATCTGGGGCACGTGCCCTACTAAGCGAGCCGAGCGTATGACGCACGACCACGAGCCCTCCAATAACAGAACCGAAGTTCGGCGCGATCCCAGCCCGGCAGGCGGACGTCTCAGGTGGCACCACATCTACTACCTGCTGGCGGCGTTCGACGTCGCCACCGTTTCCTTCACGCTCCTGCTCACGCACGAAATCCTGAACATCCATCGCTCGTCGGTTGAGGAGAATCAGTTGTGGACCGCCCGCAGCGTCCGCTTCGGAGATCTCGCTCAGCTCAGTTCCTCGGTGAACGCGCCCGGGAACGACATCTTTGCATCCAAGGACGCGACGCGTGAGTCCTCGCGTCTCGAGGCGGCAATGTCCGAGTACAAAGACGCAGTGGTGATGGTGCGGTCCGAACTCGAGGGCCAGGTCGAAGAGAACTTGGCAGCGCCGCTCACGGCGGCGCTCGATCGCTCGCAGTTCGCTATGCTGGCCATGGCGAACGAAGCCCGGGCCATCTTTAGGCACTTCGATGACAAGCCCATTGTCGCGGGCCAGCACATGGCGGCGATGGATCAACGCTACGCCGAAGTTCGCGCCGCCCTGGACGTCTTGCATCGTGAGGTCGGCGTGATCCAGGCGTCGAACCTGGAGCGTCAGCACGAAGCAGCCGCGGCGCTCGGCCGTTACGAATACGTCGTGGGCTCGTTCATCATCCTGATGGTCATGGCTATCACCGTCTATGGAAGGCGCCTATCTCGAAAAATCGAGAAGGACCAGCGTGAGCGGGAGGTCTTCCTCGAGAATCTCCGCGAGGCCGAGGCCACCACCCGGGCGATCCTGGAAACCGCGGTCGAGGGCATCGTGACCATCGACGCACGCGGTGTGATCGAAGCGGTCAACCCTGCCGCGGAGCAGATCTTCGACTACACCGCCAGCGAGCTGATCGGGCAGAATGTCTCGATCCTGATCCCCATGCCGATTCGCGCTGAACACGACACCTATCTTGAGCGTTACATCAGCGGCGGCGAACCGCACATCATCGGCCTTGGAGGACGCGAGGTGCTCGCGCAACGCAAGAACGGCACTGTCTTTCCCCTGGAGCTCGCAGTCAGCGAAGTCCGTCGCGGTAACACAATCCGCTTCACCGGATTGCTGCACGATATCAGCGAGCGCAAGCGCGCGGAGGAGTTGACCCTCAATTACGCCGAGGAGCTCGAGGCAACCGTCAGCGAACGCACGTCAGGGCTAGTGCTGGCACTCAAGAAGGAGTCTGAGCTGGCGGAGAACATCGCCGAGGCCTATGAGGTGATCCGGCAAACCCAGGACAAGCTGATGCGCAAGGAACGTCTGGCCGCAGTCGGTGAACTTGCCACCGCTGTGGCCCACGGCCTCCGCAACCCCCTCGCCAGCATCCGCGCCTGTGCCGAGGTGGAGCGTTCCGGGATGACCGAGGAACATCCAATCGCCCGAACCCTCGCTGACATCATCTGCGAAGTCGACCGGATGGGAGGCCGCATTAAGGCGGTTCTTGACTTTGCCCGTCCCCTGGAGCCCGCGACCATTCCGATCAATCTGAACGACGCCCTCGATCTTCTTGCCAGGAATTCGCGCGAACGCGTACTGGGTGGGGTGGATATCGAGGTCGACCTGGACCCCACTCTGCCGACCGCGCTCTTTGACCCTGCACACGAGTTTGAAATTCTCGACGCCCTGGTCAACAACGCTTTCGAGGCCATGAACGGTAAGGGGAAACTCACACTACGCTCCAGGCTTGACACGCGCGACGACTCCAATCCGGTCGCCGTGCTGTCCGTCTCCGACACTGGGCCCGGAATCGAGGAATACCAGCGCTTGCAAATTTTCGACCTGTTCTACACCAACAAGCCGTCAGGTACCGGCATCGGGCTGGCTATGGCGATGCGGATCGTCAAATCGCAGGGCGGAACGATCGAGGTAAAGAGCGAACCGGGCGAAGGTGCCACGTTTGAGGTGCGCATTCCTTTGCGCCCCCTCAGCGTAAAACACACGACGAACAGTGCCAACGGAGTCCTAACATGACCCACGTGTTAATAGTAGATGACGAAGTCGTACTCGCGCGGAGCATCGCTCGTTTCCTTTCCGAACTCGGACACGTCGTTAGCCTCTCGTGGACGTTGCGGGAAGCCGAGCAGATCTTCACCTCGCAGCCCCCGGACCTTACCCTGCTTGACGTGGATCTTCCGGACGGCAACGGGTTGGATTTCCTCGCACGCTGGATGACCCGTGACCCGCAGGCGCGGTTTCTTGTCATGACGGCACACGCGGATCCGGTACTCACCGCGCGCGCGTTGGAACTCGGGGCTCGCGCCTGCGTGCACAAGCCAATGGATCTGGTCGGCCTCGCGAGTACCGTGTCGGCCGTTCTCAGCGACGCTCAAGCGCATGCATCACCGCCTATCTAGCGACGAGCATCAGTCCCTGACTCGGCACGGGAATGCACTGCACGGTGGTTGCGCTGGGTTAAATTTAAACCAGGTCAATGTCGATTCCGAAAGAGCAAATAGCCACCACCTATCGGCCACAGCCAATAAAATCATCAAATTATCCTGATATCAGAAGAACAAACTTCCTTGTGGTGGGACTCTGGTTTCGAGCAGAACACCGTGGGGCGACGGTAGACCGTCTCTTACCTTAAGGTGGGCAAGTATTTTATCTATGATCTGTTGATCTTCGATACAGACAATGATCTTGACGGAGCCGCCGCAATGAGCGCAGTTTTCGACCGGGCCGCGGGGCGCGTGTTCCCGGGCATTTCGATACAAGGCCGGGAACCTTTGGTTCACGCCGTATGCCAGTGAGGATCGCACAGTAACAGCGGTTCTGGTAATAGCTCGCCTGACAATTCATACTCTACTAACCAAATGAGGCGTTAATTAATAAACTCGGCCATGCAGGGATACATTACTAAAATTCTGCTAGTC
Organism: uncultured Gammaproteobacteria bacterium; assembly: GCA_964196115.1. GTDB lineage: Bacteria > Pseudomonadota > Gammaproteobacteria. Next base: position 21,650 of record CAXMRQ010000024.1, on the reverse strand, counting down.
GTATTGCTAATCGTAACCGGCATCTGGCTGCAAGTTACCGGCATGCTCGACGCCGAGAAAATTCTGGCGATGGCCAGGGAATACTCGCAGCATTGGTGGCTGGTGGTGATTTTGATTCTGCTGCAAGCCCTGCTTTTCACCTTCGCACTGGCTGGATCGTTATTTCTCTGGGTAGCAGCGCCGTTATATCCACCCGTAATGGCAACCTTCATTCTGGCAGCCGGGGGTACGCTCGGCGGATTGGGGGCCTATTATTTTTCAGAATATCTGGCCGAGGAGTGGGTAAAAAAAATCGAAAATTCACAGACCTACCGGATACTACAAAAGCAGGAGAACTTTTTTACCCTGTTTGCGATGCGGGTGTTTCCGGCTTTTCCGCACGCGCTGGTCAACTATAGCTCGGGCGTACTCAAGGTAAGTCTGATTCAATTTGTAGTCGCTGCGATCCTTGGAATTGCGATCAAGTCCTACATCTATGCCCGGGTGATTTACGACGCCACCTCACTGTCGTGGCAGGAATTACTCAATATTTCAACTCTTGCCCCACTAATAATATTGTCCATATTGAGTCTGCTGGGTGTTTTGATTAAATATAAACTAATGCCAAAACAGAACTAAATGCAATTACCCGTCACCAAATCATATCAAATGCCTGGCCCGATTCTTTCTGCCATTGATTGTGCTGGAAAATGGGTATAACTTAAAGCCTACAAAAATACCCTGATGTTTCCTATACTCGTTTAATGATAACAAGCCCTGAAGGAATTGATTATGTCAACTGAGAATGAAGCCGATGTTAATGAAAAGGTCGCCACTAAAAAGGTTTCGAAGAAAAAGACCACTGTGGTAAAAAAGAAGTCGGTAAAAAAATCAGCCGCAGCTAAAAAAGCCGCTCCAGCGCAGAAAGAAGCAGCCAGCAAAACGAGTATCGCCGCAGATACACGACAGGCTCTGCTCAATAAGCTACGAGAAGATTTGAAATCTACTAGACAAACATTTGGCCTCGCTAAAAAGGCGGCCAGGGAAGAAATCCAACTGATTAAAGAAGCAGCTAAGGCCGAAATTGGTGTCTTAAATGAGCGCCTTAAGGCCTCATTAAAGCGAGAACAGGCCCTACTTAAACTGGGTGAGCAAAAGGCCAAAATGATGCTGGAGGCAGGCAGGCGCTGGGAAAAAGAGCAGATCGCCAAAATCAGGAAGCTAACCTCAAAATAAACGGTTAGCGCAGAAATATCAAAACCATCACACGAGCATCAATAGAATCAAATTAGCAGTTGATCTAATATATCCTTTCAATTCGAAAACAACGGGAATCAAAAAATGCATTATTTTAGAAGCAATAAATCATTCATAGCCTGGGTATCGGTACTGCTGATGTTTTTTATCCAGATAGCACCATTACAGGCTGCCATGGTGGGTAACGATAATCTAATGACTGAAATCACCAGAGCCGAGTTAATCGCGTCGCTGGACAAAACCGAGGTGCAAAATCTGCTAGTTTCAACTGGTGTTGATCCTCAGGCCGCCAAATTGCGTATCCAGCAAATGAATGTTGATGAATTGGCGCGTTTACAACAGGATTTTAATCATTTACCCGTCGGTGCTGGTGGTCTGGAAACGGTCGCGTTCATTTTCGTAGTATTGCTTATCACAGATATGATCGGCGCTACCGACATATTCCCATTTGTAAAAAAGGTTGAATAAACAGGATTGAGTATTAATTTAAGCCATTGGCAGAGCCACCTTCTGGCATCCTGCCTTTTGCTGGCAATTGCAGGCTGCGCGGCTGTACCGCAAACTTTGCAACTATCGACAGAGCCGGGAGATCTGCCCCGCCAGGTGTTGCTCGACGAGGTTGCTTTTTACCCGCAGGTAAAATATCAATGCGGCCCTGCGGCCCTCGCAACAATTCTCAATCATAGTAATGTCGATGTAGTTCCCGATAGTCTGATCGACAAGGTTTATATTCCCGAACGTAAAGGCAGCCTGCAGATTGAGATGGTGGCCACTGCACGAAGTTATGGAACACTGACTTATCCCCTCGAAAAACAGCTGAAGGCTTTATTAACAGAATTAGCAGCCGGAAATCCGGTGTTAGTTTTTCAGAACCTGGCACTGTCGATATGGCCTCAATGGCATTACGCGGTGGTGGTTGGCTATGATCTGGATAGTAGTGAACTTATCCTGCGCTCGGGGACTTATCGCGAACATCGGCTATCTATGGCAACCTTTGAGCGAACCTGGCAAAGAGGCGGACACTGGGCTTATGTGATAATGCCTGCCGGTGAGATTCCGGCAACAGCACAGCCAAAAAACTATCTCCTGGCAGCCTACGATCTTGAGCGTGCTGGATTTAAGCAAATGGCCCTCGAGTCTTATCGTGGCGCGGTGAAAAAATGGCCGCTGAACCTGGCCGCACTGATGGCTTTGGGTAACAGCGAGTACTCGGCGGGCGATATGTGGCAGGCACAGAAAATGTTTAGTCAAGCCATACAACAAAACCCTGTAGACGGCTCCGCGTGGAATAATTTGGCCTACTCGCTGGCTGGTAGCGGATGTCATCAGGCGGCGCTGTCCGCAGTGATGTGTGCCAGCCGACTGGCGCCGACTGATAGCAATATCACGCATAGCGTCGACGAGATATCTGCGATGGTTAAATCCAGCTCAACTTCATGCAGAATTTTAACCTGCCCGGTCGAGCAGGTGGGTCAATAGTAAACTGTGAATTAATTGATGCTCTCGCCTGAGAACTTGATTTAGGCCATCTGGTAGGTTAAGTTGCTAGCCGAATTTACACTAAATGAACGAGGAATAATGACGATGCGTAATCTTAAAAAACTGAGCCTGATCGCTGCTCTGTGGCTGATGATTTTACCAGCGCAGGCGGCGATGATAACCACACCCGAAATACTGGCGGCTCCCGACCGAGCTCAACTGGTTAGTTCTTTGCAAAGTCAGGAAGTTCAGCAACAACTGATAAAAATGGGTGTCGATCCAGTCGCAGCAATGAATCGGGTGGATCAGATGACCGAAACAGAAATTGCCACGCTGCAGGGCAAAATTGAGCAACTACCCGCTGGTGCTGGCATCAGTACAATAGATTTATTGTTGATTATCATTGTTATTATTCTTATAGCATAAAGCCAACCCTGTCAGCGCCGATTATCCTCCAGGATCATATCGGCCGCTTTTTCGCCGATCATAATAGTTGGCGCATTGGTATTGCCCGATACTATTTCGGGCATAATCGATGCATCCGCTATCCTCAAATTTTCTAGTCCATGTACTCTAATAGACGGGAATCGACGACCGCAAGGTCGTCCTGACCCATCTTGCGGTGCCAGTCGGGTGATAAATAGTCTGACTGTATTGTCGCGCCGCATCGAGCAACTCTTCGTCACTTTGATATCGCATTCCCGGCACATATTCATCGACTATATGATTTTTCAACGATGGTGCGGCGGCGATACTTCTCGCCACCTTGATAGCATCTACTGCAACCTGGCAATCACGATCATCGCTTAAATAGTTCGGAAAAATTGCCGGATACACCAATGGATCAGCCGAAGTAATGCGTATTTCTCCGCGACTATGCGGCCGAAGCTGGCAAACCGAGGCAGTGAACGCCGAAAACGGATGTACGCCTTCGCCGGGTTTATCGGCACTTAAAGGTTGCATATGAAACTGAATATCGGGCCGCTCTACAGAAGCACTTGATTGGGTAAATATGACCACCTGGCTCGCTGCAAGCGTCAGTGGCCCCGTTCGAGTGGCTATATACTGAGCCCCACTTTCAATTTTTTTAGCGGATTATTCAACTCGTCATTAAGCGTTCTCAGACTGGTTTTAAATACCAGCCTGATTTGTAAATGATCCTGTAGATTTTTGCCCACGCCCGCCAAAGTGTGGGAAGTCCGTACGCCGACAGACCCCAGCATCTCTGGATCGCCGATTCCCGAACATTGCAGAATCTGCGGTGTGTTGATCGCACCCGCACTGAGAATAACTTCTGCACTCGCAGTAACCGTGTGCATCTTACCCCCCCTGATGTACTCAAGGCCGGTTACCTTGCGCCCGTCCAGTAGCAGCCCAGTTACCTGGGCATTGGTGAGTAGTTTCAAATTGCTGCGATGCTTAACGGGATTTAGAAAACTTTTTGCGGTACTCCAGCGAAAACCATTTGACGCAGTTTGTTGAAAATAGCCGACGCCTTCCTGAGTAGCGCCATTGCAGTCTTCGTTGGGAGGAATACCGGTTTCGATTGCTGCCTGGATAAAATGATCGGCAATCGGTCGCCTGAGCCTTAAATCGGAAACCTTTTGTGGGCCGCCGACACCGTGAAATTCATCGGCGCCACGCTCATTATCTTCAGATTTTTTAAAATAAGGTAATACCTCGTCATAACGCTAGCCGTTATTACCGAGTTCCGCCCACCGATCATAGTCTTCAGGCTGACCTCGCACATATAACAATCCGTTTAACGAACTGGAGCCGCCCAATACTTTGCCACGAGGCCACTGCAAACTGCGACCGGCTATACCCGCATCAGGCTCAGTTTTATAACACCAGTCCAGGCTCTGGTCATGCATAGTCTTAAAATAGCCGACCGGCACATGAATCCAGGGATTCCAGTCTTTCGACCCTGCCTCTAGTAATAAAACCCGATTCTCAGGATCGGTCGACAGGCGGTTGGCCAGTACACAACCTGCTGAACCCGCACCAACTATGATGTAATCAAATTCGTTCACAAATTTTTGTAATCTCAAGTAAAATTGAGGTGGCCGACTCGAGGCAGTATTTCTAAAAGCCACAAGCTCAGTATGAAGAATAACCTGCTTCTTTCTGTGTACCAACTGATATGAGAAAATAGAAGAGATATTAGGGAATCCATCAGATTGCCAGCTGTAATTGACATCAATTATCAGATGCGTTACCGTCTACTATCCACAAAAAATAAATAATATAATAATATGTCATCAGCGAAAGATATTCTGGTTCGCTTCGAAAATGTCCAAAAAAGCTATGATGGTGAATCTCTCGTCGTCAAAGACTTTAATCTGGACATGGAACGAGGAGAATTCTTGACGATGCTCGGCCCGTCGGGTTCGGGAAAAACGACCTGTTTGATGATGCTCGCAGGATTTGAGCCAGCTACCTCTGGTGAGATTTATCTTTCCGGACAGCCTATCAATCGCACGCCACCACATAAACGCGGCATCGGCATGGTGTTTCAGAACTACGCCCTTTTCCCACACATGACGGTGGGTGAAAATCTTGCTTTCCCGTTAGAAGTGCGTGGCATGGCTAAATCAGAACGTGAGGAAAAAGTTACAAGGGCGCTCGACATGGTGCAGCTTGGCGTATTCGCCAACCGTCGTCCGGGGCAGCTGTCCGGTGGGCAGGCACAGCGGGTTGCGGTCGCACGTGCTCTCGTATTTGACCCGGATGTGGTACTGATGGATGAGCCGCTGGGTGCGCTGGATAAAAATCTGCGTGAACAGATGCAATACGAGATCAAGCACATACACGAAAATCTGGCGGTAACGATTTTGTACGTGACCCATGATCAAAGTGAAGCCTTGACCATGTCAAACCGCGTCGCGGTATTTGACGATGGAGTCGTGCAACAGCTGGCGCCTCCCGATGAACTGTACGAAAAACCCTCCAATGCTTTCGTCGCAGATTTTATCGGCGATAATAACCGTATGCTGGGAACCGTCACCAGCGCCAATGGTGAAACCTGTCAGGTTAAGACCGACGACGGATCTGAAATTATCGCCAAACAGGTCAACATTGCCGGTGAAGGCCAGCGCGCTACGATGTCGTTGCGTCCGGAGCGAGTAGAGGTCAGCCCTGAACCGGGCAAGTACGAGAATAACTTCGAGGCAAAAGCACTTGAACTGATTTATCTGGGTGACCACATCCGCACCCGCATGCAGGTTTGCGGGCGTGACGACTTTGTTGTCAAAATTCCGAATTCTACGGCTCATCCCCAACTTGCCCAAGGTGACACGGTAAGTATAGGTTGGTCCACAGAAGATTGTCGTGCACTGGATCCGACGGACTAAGTTCCGTATGGGCAGAGTGCACGACTAGAGTAGTAAAGCGTCGATTTTTTACTGGATCAGGCGCTTCACAATATGAAAATTAAAATATAATTTAACGACCGAGGAAAATACAAATGAATAACGTTTTTAAACACACCATGCTGGCAACCGCGTTTGCGGTCGGTTCAGCTGGTATCACAGTCGCTTCAGCCGAGACCGAAATGGTCGTGGTATCCTGGGGCGGCGCCTATACCAAGAGTCAGCAACTGGCTTATCATGACCCCTATATGGCCAAAAATCCCAACATTAAAATAATCAATGATGACTCATCGGCGGAAGCAGCCGCAAAGCTTCGTGCCCAGGCAGAAGCTGGCAACGTGAGCTGGGATCTGGTCGACGTCGAGCCTGACACAGCCATCGCACTGTGTGACGAAGGCTTGCTGGTTGAGTTTGATTACGATAAGGACTTTTTGCCTGCGCCAGACGGCACATCAGCGAAGGTTGATTTTGGCCCCGCCTCTGCTGTTTCACCGTGTTTCGTTCCACAGATTGTTTTCTCAACCACTTTTGGTTACCGAACTGATCTATTAAAAGAAGCCCCAACGACTATCAACGATGTGTTCGACCTGAAAAAATTTCCGGGCAAACGTTCACTGCAGAAACACCCTGCAGGTAACCTCGAGTGGGCTCTGATTGCTGACGGCGTCGATGCGGCTGACGTATATGACGTGCTGGATACAGAAGCAGGTGTGGATCGCGCCTTTGCCAAGCTGGATACCATCAAGGATCAGGTGGTGTGGTGGACTAAAGGTGCACAGCCGGGTCAGTTACTGGCAGACGGCGAAGTGGTTATGGCATCCGCCTATAACGGTCGTTTATTTTCTGCGATCGAAGAGAACAAGCAGCCCATTGGCATGATGTGGGACTGGCAGCTCTTTTTGCTTGACGGCTGGGTTGTTCCAAAAGGTGCACCGAATATGGCAGCAGTGATGGAATACCTGAAATTCGCTACTGATACGCAGCGTTTGGCGGACCAGTCCAAGTACATTTCCTATGGCCCCGCACGCGCTTCATCTGCATCGATGGTGGGCAAGCACGCAGAGCTGGGTATCGAGATGGGCCCGCATATGCCAACGGATCCGGCGAACTCCAAGCATACCATCCTGAAGGATGTGAGTTGGTGGGCAGACCATACGGATGAGCTACGCGAGCGCTTTGAGTCCTGGGTAGCGTCTTAGTACACAGCTAAAGACTGATGAGCCGGAATTCGTACTGAATTCCGGCTCAATCCTGAGTATTTACACCGCATGTCAACTAAGCGGAGTAAATACTCAGGATTGAGACTCTCACAACGATAATAAACTTGCAGGAATTAAGTAAGGCAATGAGTGAAACCAACGTCAATTCCGAATTACTGAAGACTCCGGACGGTACGCCGCTAAAGGTCGCCCTGGCGCGCACCTTGCGGTATCGAAAAAGGACAGCACTGTTATTGGTCGCACCGTTGTTTCTGTTCGTTATGGTTACCTTTCTTTTCCCCATTTTCGATATGCTTTCGCGCAGTGTCGATAACAAGATAATGCACGAGATATTTCCGCAAACCACCGCGCTGCTGGGCGAATGGGATGAGTCAAGCGGCGAACTGCCCGGCGAGGCTGTTTTCAAGGCTCTGGTGCAGGATGGACAGGTTGCCGCCCAAGAGAAAACCATCAATAGAGCCGGCAAACGTCTTAATTATGAAAAATCGGGGATGTCCAGCCTGTTTCGCAAAACAGGGCGCAAGCTACTGCGCTTCGACCCGGAAAAACTGGAAACGAATTACACCGATGTGGTTCTGGGGATCGATAGGAAATGGAAAGATATAGAAACCTGGCAACTGCTTAAGCGCGAGAGCGCAAAATATACGGCGTCTTATTATTACGCAGCCCTTGACGCACAAATGACGTCCGCTGGTCTTGGATTCAAGGATGAAAACAAGCAAATCTATATGACACTGTTCAAGCGCACGCTTTACATGAGCAGTTTGATTACGTTTCTAACAATATTACTGGGTTATCCGATTGCGTTTTTACTGGCGTCGCTTAAAACCCGCACCAGTAACCTGCTGATGATTTTGGTGTTGCTGCCATTCTGGACTTCCCTGCTGGTGCGTACCAGCGCCTGGATTGCCCTGCTGCAAAAAGAAGGGGTGATCAACGATTTTCTGGTCGGCATTGGCCTGATCGGGGACGACAGCCGTTTGCAAATGATTCATAACCAGACGGGTACCATCATCTCTATGACACACATCCTGTTGCCATTTATGATTTTACCGCTGTTCAGCGTCATGAAAACAATTCCACCCAGCTATATGCGCGCGGCGCGATCGATGGGGGCAACACCATTTACCGCGTTCAGACGAATTTATTTCCCCAATACCATCGCCGGGATTGGCGCCGGTGGAATACTGGTATTTATCCTGTCGATTGGTTTTTACATTACGCCCGCACTGGTTGGGGGTACCGATGGCACCATGATCAGTAACTTTATTGCCTATCATATTTCTGAATCCCTGAATTGGGGCCTGGCCGCAGCACTCGGAACGATCCTGTTATTGCTGGTGCTGGCCCTCTATATCCTGTACGACAAGATAGTGGGTATTGACAACATGAAGTTCGGTTAGGAGGCACAGCTATGTCATTACCATTACACGCGGAGATGAGCGAGCGCATCTGGTATTACTGCTTTCGTATTATCTGCGGCATGATTTTTGTTTTTTTAATCTTCCCTATCCTGATAATGTTCCCGCTGTCGTTTAATGCCCAACCCTATTTCACCTTTACCCCGGAAATGCTGTCGCTCGATCCCGCGGGATACTCGACGCAATGGTATGAAAAGTTTTTTACCAGCAGCACCTGGCAATCGGCGGTTAGAAATTCACTCATAATTGCCTTCTTTTCGACGTTGATATCGACCTTTCTCGGTACCCTGGCTGCACTGGGATTGAGCCGGCCCGAGTTCCCGTATAAAACGACCATAATGGGGATTTTAATTTCACCCATGGTGGTACCGCTCATTATCTCGGCCGCGGGCATGTTTTTCTTTTACTCACGCATTGGACTACAGGGTTCTTACATTGGTGTAATACTGGCGCATGCGGCCCTGGCTACGCCGTTTGTGGTAATTACGGTGACGGCCACGCTGGTCGGTTTCGACCATAGCCTGACCCGTGCGGCCGCCAGCCTCGGCTCAGCACCCACGCGCACATTTTTTTATATCACTGTACCCCTGATAACGCCGGGCGTTATATCCGGCGCCCTGTTTGCCTTCATCACCTCTTTCGATGAGGTGGTCGTGGTACTGTTTGTTGGCAGCGTTAAACAGCGCACCATCCCCTGGGCAATGTTTTCCGGTATCCGCGAGCAGATCAGCCCAACGATCCTGGCGGTGGCGAGTATCCTGGTTACCTTCTCCATCATCCTGCTGACCGTACTCGAATTGCTACGTCGCCGTAATGAACGATTGCGCGGCATGTCCGCCGCTTAGTCAGCAAAGCTATGTGCCGACATCCAACAACTGCGGGGTTGCGGGATATGCCGAGAATTGCTGAACCAAATTAATCCTTGATCAGGTAAGATACTTTATGTCTTACCTCCTGTATCACTGGCACGGCAAGCTCCCGCTCGGCACAACCCTGTGGATCAACCTGATCGCCCTGCTCATCGTCATTTCCTACGCGGAGCTGTTTGTTCTATCGAAGCTCGCCGCAGACCCCACCCAATTGATCAGCCTGACCCTTGTTTCATTATTCCTCACACGACTGGTTATTTTCCCCTGGCAATTGATCGGCCTATTGCGCGCCATTGAGTTCGATTACGTCGAACATAAAAACATTCTCAAAACCCGTTCCCTGCAGGGATTTGCCCTGTTGACGATCTTATTTACACTGGTTTATTGCCTCGAAGTCATCCAGGGTACCTTATATTATCTTAAGCAAGTCGAATCCTACTCCCGGCCAGGTGACAAGGTGGAGTACCAGTTAAACGTCAGCGAGGACCAACAGCAGCTTATCATTCGCGGCGATCTGGATATTGGCATTACGACAGCGGTTCGATCAATGATTGAGGCGCACCCAGAGATTAAATCGGTTGTACTGCAAAGCCGTGGTGGCCATATTTATGAAGGTCGAGGTCTGGCCAGATTATTCATCGAGCATGGGATTGATACCTATGTCTATGAGGAATGTAGCTCCGCCTGTACTACTGCTTTTATCGGCGGTAAGCAACGTTATATTAGTACCCAGGGAAAGCTCGGTTTTCATCAGTACTGGATAGAAACAACCAAATATAGTCAATTTGTTCAGTTTTATGACTTACGTGTGGAACAGCAGCGTGATCTTAGCTTGTTTAAGGCTCGCGGAATTGATCAAGAATTTTTAAATAAAATGTTTGATCAACCCGCGACTCGAATCTGGTTCCCGGATCACTCAACACTGTATGATGCACACATCGTGCATGGTGTCATTGCTTCGCAAGACTAATATCGGGTGGTTTGTTGAAGGATCCCGCATGGCCTTGTTGAGCGTCTGAAGCGACAAGATCAAACCGAAAGAATCGATGAATTTCAGCAAAAGCTGGACAGAGCCCTTTTGAATTCAGATATCAGCATCGACTCTTCGTACTGTAGCCGAAAAAATGTTTTTGATGACGAGTAAAATTTGGGTTTGCATTCCTGAGAAGCCCTATGTGTTCCTAGTTCCTTAAGTGACCAGTGCCGCGAAAGCAGGAGTCACATCGCGCGAAAAATTAGTATATGATTTAATTCGATAGCTTTGTGGCGCTTTACCTCGGAAATACCCGAAGTCCCCTCGCTACGCTAGTACCAATATTTCAACGCTAGATTAAACAATTTAGGACTAATACAATTCCCTAATGATGCAAACCGGTGACATGGTGTATTACCTGTATACTGACAGGAAGCACAATAATCAGATCAAATTCGCTGCTTCGATTGTTTCTATCGGAGCAGATGGGATTCGTATCATAGTCGGCCGCTTTGATGTTCTCTCCAGCAAAATAGAAACCTTCGAATCGGTAGTACCTGCCGATAAACTACTGCCACGTAACACGCCTTGCAGTTTTGAAGACGAATTAAAATCTGCCTAATTTGCTCTGCGCACCAATTGCAGAACAACGTTAAAATTGATTAATGGGCACCTCTAAAAATAGTGATTTTTTCGTGAGAGCAAGGAAGCACCGCGCGCAGAACCGCAGTGTATATGACATACATGAGGATTCGAGCACGGAGCTGACGCGGTTATCGCGGGAAAAGCGCATTTTTAGAGGTGCCCTAATGTATAATCGCCGCCGATTATAACTACATTAGTACTTATTTTTGCTTAACACACTCAATGCAATCGCACCGATTTTCCTGATCATCGCCATCGGCTATGTCTTATACCGCACGCGTATTGTTGGCGAAGAAGTCTGGTCGGCAATAGAACATATTTGTTTTTATCTGTTACTACCTTTCCTGATTATTCGCACCTTGAGCAGGGCCAATCTTGGCGGTGTTCCTATAGTCGATTTCACACTGGTTCTGGTGGTCGCGATTTTCGGCATGTCGCTACTATTAATTTTAATACATACCGCCCTGCGTAGTCGCTATCCACAGGGTGGGCCCAGTTTTACCAGCCTGTTTCAAGGTATTACCCGCTTCCACGGGTTTGTCGCGCTGGCAATAATTGGCCCGTTATACGGCGACGAGGGCGTTACTCTCGCGGCAATTGCGCTGGCGATTATGGTGCCAATGCTTAATATGCTTTCGGTCATCGTCCTGTCAGTCTATGGATCGGGAAATAGCGATCCAGATTTTAAACAGGTACTCCTGCGAATATTAAAAAACCCTCTAATTATTGCCTGTGTAACAGGCCTGGTACTTAACTGGACCGGTGTACCCGATGTCATTTTTGATACCATAATTATCATCGGTAATGGCGGTCTCGGTCTGGCTCTGTTAGCGGTGGGCGCTGGTTTGCGTATCGGTCAGGCTGCGGATCAGAAGTTGCTGATTGCCACCGGTGTATTCACGCGTTTAATTGGTATGCCTGTTATCATAATCGTCATGGCATGGCTGATCGGGCTGGAAGGATTACCCCGTACCGTAGCAATCATCGCTGGTGCTGTACCTACCGCTGCATCGTCCTACGTTATGGCTCGAAAAATGGGTGGCAATGCCGAACTGATGTCTAATATTATGACTTTTCAGGTGATTGCAGCGGTTTTCACACTGCCTGTTTTTATCTATATCGCCGAGCACTATTAACTGCCCGGGAGTCTGTCAGACTTAGCATAAATCTACTGCGGAATTAATACGAAATTTCCGAAATGGGCTTTCCTCAGGAACTCCTGTTGCGCTTCGGCAATATCCTCTAGCGCAAAGGTTTTTGCCACCAGGGGTTTAATCTCAGCCTTTTCTATATAGGATACTAGATTCGGGAATATCGGTTCGTCCCAGGCGGTACAACCAATTAAGTTGAGGTCTTTCAGGTAAAAACTGCGCATATCGAGTTCCACCAATGGACCGCCTATTGCTCCCGATGAAACATAGCGCCCGCCCCTTTTTAAAACCTCAATCATTTGTCCGAATCCGTTCCCGCCAACATTATCGACCACCACATCGATACTCTTAGCTCCGAGTAATTCGACTATGTTACTGCCACGTTCCAGCACCTGGTCTACGCCTAAAGCTTTAACCTGACTCATTTTTGACTTTCCAGCTATCGCATAAACTTTAGCGCCTCGTCGTTTGGCGAGTTGCACTACGGCCGAACCAACACCACCCGACGCCCCCGGGACCAGTACTGAATCCTGACTACTTACTCCAGCTCGATTTATCATATTCTCGGCAGTACCATAGGCACAGGGAATAGTCGCGAGTTCAACGTCGCTCCAGTCACAATCGACGGCAAAGACCTCGCTAGCCGGCACTTTTACGTATTGCGCAAAAGCTCCGTCGAAATCCGATGCCATCCATATATTTTCCATTGAATTAAACCCCTGCGGGCGCATGCAGGCACGAATTAATACACGTGAGCCAACGATTTTATCGTCTACACCTGGCGCCGCTTCGATAACGCGCCCGCAACAATCGGTACCCTGTATCAGCGGGAAGGGCGTGGATTCGCTCCAACCACCATCTAAGACCGTCGCGGGGTTCTGGGATGTCTTTTCTGCCGTGTCCTCGGTGCTGGTAGTGATCGAAGACGAATACCAGCCAAGCCTGGTATTGATCTCAGTATTATTGACGCCGGCGGCCAGTACCTGGACTAATACTTCTCCCGGCCCCGGCCCTGGTATTGGTACATCCCTGTATACGAGTTTGTCGTAACCTCCATTACCGGTCGTGACGACCGCCTTCATGGTAGCTTCGTCGCCAATAATGTCGAATCGACTGGGAGATTTATCCGGATGATACATTTTTACAGCCAGGGGATTAGATTGTTAACCAGCCCTAAGAATAATCGCCATCAGGCAAAAAGTCGACAGCTCCATTACAATTCCGTTTGTTGATAAAACACCCCTTTATTTATACGTTTTTACCCTAGGTTTGTTAGGGATATTACTTATACTGTCAAACTTGTCGCACTAATAACATATCTATCCTGAACGCCTAAACCATGACTGACCAATTCGATCTCGGTAACTATAGCCACCCGATAACCACCAGTTCCTCAAATGCACAGAACTGGTTCGATCAGGGTCTGATCTGGTGTTATGGATTTAATCAAGAAGAGGCTGTGCGCTGCTTTCAAAAGGTAGTAGAAATTGATCCCCAGTGCGCGATGGGTTACTGGGGCATCGCTTACGCGGCCGGTCCCTTTTATAACAAGCCCTGGGCATGGTTCGGATTTCAGGAACGTGACGAGGCTATCGCCTACTGCCACCAATACGCCTCCAGGGCAGCTGCGCTGAAGCAAAATGCCAGCCCGGTTGAGCAGGCACTAGTCGACGCGCTGTGCGCGAAGCATCCGGCCGCAGAGACGAAAGACCAGGCTGAACTGGATAACTGGACGCAGGATTTCGCCGATGCCATGCGGCGCGTTTACGATAATTTTTCAGACGATCTCGATGTTATCTGCTTATGCGCGGAAGCGGTTATGAACTTGACGCCGTGGAAGCTGTGGGATTTACAACATGGCATCCCGGCGACGGATGCCGGTACCGAAGAGGCCATCGCCATTCTCGAGCACGGCCTGCAAATTGTCGAACGGGAAAACCTCGAACCCCATCCGGGCATCCTGCATTTTTATATTCACGTTTACGAAATGTCGCCCACGCCCGAGAAGGCGTTGCCCTGTGCAGATCTATTGCGACATCTTTGTCCCGATGCCGGGCACCTGGTTCACATGGCGAGTCACATCGACAGCCTCTGTGGACATTGGCAGAATGCCGCCGATGCCAATCGTCGTGCGATCAAGGTCGATCGAGAATACGTCAAGCTGCACGGTCGCGAAGAGTTTTACATGATCTCGATCGTGCACAATCACGACTTCAACATCTGGGCGTCGATGTTCCTGGGTCAGTTTCACGAAGCCTTGCAAAGCGCCGATGAAATCTGCAACCTGGTGCGCGACAAGAGACGTCTTGGAGACAAGTGGTACCTGGCATCCACCCTCGACGGCTACTACGCCGGGCGCGCCCACGTGCTGGTGCGATTCGGGCACTGGCAACAGATTTGTGATGAAGACATGCCGAAAAAGCCCAAGTCGGTGCCAATTACGACAATTCTGCTCATATACGCCAAAGCAATCGCGCATGCGGCCCTCGGTGACCTGGAGTCGGCACGCAGCTACCAGCAGCAGTTTTACAAGTGCTATCGACAGGTGCCCCATTGGCATGTCATGGCGAACAATCCAAGCCGCGACATTCTCGCGGTTGCGCAGGCAATGATGAACGGTGAAGTCGAGTATCACGCAGGCAATCACGAGCTCGGGTTTCGCTATCTGCGCGAGGCAACCGTGTTGTGCGATAACCTCGAGTACTCGGAGCCCTGGCCGTGGATGCACCCGCCGCGTCATGCGCTCGGCGCGTTGTTGCTCGAGCAAGATCGGGTCGATGAAGCGCTGATCCATTACGAAGATGATCTCGGAATCCACAATCGGCTACCGCGCTGCGCCCAGCACCCTGACAATATATGGGGATTACACGGTTACCATGAATGCCTGACCAGGCTCGGGCGTCTTGACGAGGCCGCCGCGATCAAGCCGCGCCTCGATGAATTGATGCAGCAATCCGATATCGAGATCAAGTCATCCTGCTGCTGCCGCGGTATGCAAGCCAGCTAACACTAACGATTCCTTTCCGGTCCCGCTACAGAAAATACTGCATTGGCGCGCGGAAAACATTTTCGACGGGCAAAAATGTATTCCACCCACCTTGCCTAGCGTGCTGGCATTAACGGGACCAGGAAAGCCTGTCATCATGACAGGTTGGATCTCGGGGAGACGCAAAAGCGCTGAGATCGCTGACGTGGAACAAGGGAAATATCGCGTTTATAAACTGGCGGTACGTTCTCCGAACGCAGCTACTAAACTGGATTCCGGCTTTCGCCGGAATGACTTTAATCTAATGACACCCCGTAAATTATCCCGGCGTGTCGGACCTGCTACTGTCATTCCGCGACTTATCGGGGCGTGTCGGACCTGCTACTGTCATCCCGCGGCTTGACCGCGGGATCCAGCCAAAAAAGTGTCCTGCCCCCAATCTCCGGGGATGAAACTGGGACCTAACGACCTTTTACCTGGACTTCGTAGCCCGGTTCCTCGGGTTCGTCGTCGACCATTTCCGGTGGAAATCCAGCAGCGAGAATCTCGACCTGCGCTTTTTCCTCGAGCCGCTTGATGATATTGGGTGACAACTCGCGCGACCCGTAACGTTCCTGGCCCTGCTGAAATATCTGCTCCATTAACGGCGCCAGCTCGAGCTCGAGCCCGCCACGTTTTGCGACCTCGCCGAACAGACCGATATCCTTGCACACCAGGTCCATGGTAAAACTGATATCACGACTGCCGTTCAATATGACCTGGCTTTCGGTTTCATGCACGAAGGAGTTACCGGACGATATTCGAATCGCCTCGTAAGTCGTATTCAGATCCATGCCGGCGACTTTAGAAGTAACCAGCGCCTCGCACAGGCTCAACAGGTTCGCGGTGGCAAGATAATTGGTAACAACCTTTAACACCGATGCCGAGCCGAGTTCCCCGGTGTGCAGAATGCGCCGCCCCATCGTGGTTAACAGCGGCAGCATGGTTTCGAAGGTCGTGCGCTCGCAGCCGGCGAAGATGGCGATATTTCCGGTCGCTGCACGATGACAACCTCCCGAAACCGGACAATCAACCGGTTCGGCGCCAACCGCCCTGACCTTTTCACCGAGACGCAACACTTCATCCTTGTCGGTGGTACTCATTTCCGCCCAGATCTTGCCCGCGCCCAGCCCTGCAAGGGCACCGTCTTCGGCTTCCATCACCATTGCGCTCGCGGCCGGACTCGGCAGGCAGGTGATCAGGACATCGACGTTTTGCGCCATCTCCTGGGGACTGTCCGCCCAGCGTGCACCGCCATCGAGAAAGGGTTGTGCAATGTCGGTATCCAGATCCCTGACCGTCAGGTCGATACCGTTTCGCAGCAAACTGCCTGCCAGCTTACCACCGATATTACCCAGACCTATAAAACCGACTTTAACCATTAAGCTCACCTAACTGTGTTCGAAGTTTATCGTCATTGCAGCTCACCGACGATACCTTTGAAACTGACTTTCAATTGATATTCGAAGAACAAAACAGCGCCTATTATTGTGAATACGGGTTTAGAATCAATCGAAATTTTCAGCTTTGCAAAAAATGACCGATTAAAATTTGTTGGCGTTCAAACTTCTGTTTTCCCGGATTAGAACTCGTTGATAATTGGCAACTGGATTTTAGCTACCCGGCTATTTATACTCCGCTCCACAACTAACAGGTGGACGACTTACATGCCCAAATTAACTACTGTTTACTGGCGCGACATTCCCGCTCAGGTGATCGCCAAAGAACGCCGTGAAAATGCCAAACTGGTATTGACCGAACGCTTTGCGATAGCCATAGACAAGGCTGCAATGCGTGCAAATATGGCCGGTACCGATGCCTATCTTGAGCAATGGCGACAGGAAGCTGTGAACTGTGGTAAGGATTTGCAGGCTGTGGTCGATGCCGCGGCCGCCAGGCTCGAACAGGCCTATGACGATGATCGGCTTGCCGAATTGGTGCGTAGCGGTGGCAGCGAGGCGGGTTAAACCGCCTCCAGGCGAGGCTGAACCCCTGCGCCAATTTCCACCCCTGCTCGCGTTATCGCATTTAACACAGCCCGTAATGACGCACCCACAATATCCTCGCTGCAACCTGCCCCGCAGCTACGCTGCCCGTTAATACTTAACTGCACGTAGGCAATTGCTTCAGATTGCTCATTATCACCGAGCGTGTGTTCGCTGTAATCAACCAGCACTAGCCGCGTATCCAGCGTGGCATTAATGGCCTGCACAAACGCGTCGAGAATGCCTTTGCCGTCGCTGGTAATATCCATGTGACCGTTCTCAGTCACAAGCGTGGCTCTTAATCGATCTCTACCCTGCGATCTGGTGGCCTGGTATCGCTCAACCGTGATCGGCTTGTCCACGTTAATATAGGTATCCTGAAATATCTGCCATATGGTTTCGGCGGAAACTTCCGTTTCACTTTTTTCGGCGTGTTGCTGAACATACGGACTGAAATCAACCTGCAACCAGCGAGGTAAGATCAGACCATAGTCCTGTTCGAGAACGTAAGCGACGCCGCCTTTACCAGACTGACTGTTGATACGGATTACCTCCTGATAAGTCCTGCCAACATCGCGCGGGTCGATCGGTAAATATGCCACCTGCCAATGGCTATCCGCACCATTGATGGCGCGTTCGCTTTCATCGATTGCGAGACATTTATTGATCGCATCCTGATGGCTACCGGAAAAGGCAGCAAATACCAGATCACCGGCATAGGGATGGCGAGGATGCACCGATAACTGCGTGCAGCGTTCAACGACATTGATTATTCGATCCATATCGGACAGATCCAGCCGCGGATCAATTCCCTGGCTGTAGATATTCATTGCCATTGTAACGATATCCATATTGCCGGTTCGCTCGCCGTTTCCGAGTAGAGTACCTTCGATACGTTCAGCGCCCGCCATGACACCAAGCTCGGATGCAGCAACCCCACAACCTCGATCATTATGGGTGTGTAAGCTAATGGTGACACAGTCGCGCTGACTTATTCTGTCACAAATCGTTTCTATCTGGTCGGCATAGACGTTCGGCGTCGCAACCTCAACCGTGGCTGGCAGATTGATGATGGTTTTGTTGTCGGGCGTCGGTTGCCAAACATCGATCACGGCATCGCAGACTTCGAGCACATAATCGAGTTCGGTACCGGTGAAACTCTCGGGTGAATACTGGAATTGCCATTCGGTTTCGGGTTGTTTTATCGCATAATCACGCACCCACTTCGCGCCCTGCACCGCAATACCTTTGATTTCATCGCGCGACATCTTGAAAACCTGTTCTCGTTGCACAGTCGAAGTCGAATTATAAAGATGCATAATCGCGCACCGCGCACCTTGCAACGACTCAAAACTGCGGGCAATTAAATGCTCGCGGGCCTGGGTCAATACCTGAATCGTGACATCTTCGGGCACCATATCCTGCTCGATGAGCTGACGTACAAAGTCGAAATCGGTCTGCGACGCAGCCGGGAAACCGACTTCTATTTCCTTAAACCCAACGTCGACCAGTAGTCGGAACATGTCCAGCTTCTGGCTCCCGGACATCGGTTCGATTAAAGCCTGATTGCCATCGCGCAGATCGACACTACACCATTTTGGGGCATGCTCGATAACTCGATCAGGCCAGCGACGTCCAGGCTTTACGACAGGGTTAAAGGGACGGTATTTTTTATAATTGAAGGTGGACACTGGATTTTCCTGTTCAAGTGGTTGGCACAATAGTTTGAGCTGACCTGGGCCAATTTTCTGGTCCTGTAGGCTAATAATAAATGCCATGGTTCAGTTAGGGGGTAACTATATACCACTCGTGGCAGTCAATAATCGCGAATTAACCAATGTTATTGACTATAATATGCATATATACCTACAATTTGTTTAATTATTGGTTAATATAACTCCATTTTGACGATAAATAAGAGTGATGGTTTGAAAATTACCCTGGATAGGATCGATAAACATATTCTTAGACTAATGCAGGTCAACGGTAGAATTAGCAATCTGGAGCTGGCCGATCTGGTGGGTTTATCCGCGACTCCGTGCTCGCGTCGAGTGAAGCGACTGGAAGAATCTGGTCTGATCAAGCGGCACGTGACCCTGCTTAATCCCGAAGCACTGGGGCTCAATCTAACCGCTATTATTGGCATCAGTATGGATCGACATACCCCCGACCGATTCGAAGCGTTCGAAAAAGCTATCGCCGATATGCCCGAAATTATTGAATGTAGTATCGTTACAGGCCAGGCTGCCGATTTTCTGGTCAAAGCCGTAGTAAAAGATATGCAGCACTACGAAAAATTTCTGCTCGGACACTTAACCCGACTGAGTGGTGTGACCGGAGTTCACTCCAGTTTTGTATTAAGACAGCTGGTTAACAAGACTGAGTTTCCGGTAGACTAAGCCCTAACAGAAGCACTGCGTGGCGTCGGCAAAAATTCCCGACTTGTAAGTTCGTACGATTAGACTAGCATTTAAATATATAGGTTATCCCAAACAGGTTTTTTTAAGCATTTCAATGACTAGCCTCCTAGATTTATCCAGTTCTGCAGGATATGCACCCAATATGGTCGTAGAGGGTGTTGAGCGATCTCACATTGTGACACTGGAAAAAGCCTTGCACAGCAAATGGGCGCTGGGTAGAAACATTGTGCTGGTCTGGGTGCCTTGTGTAAATGGCATGGATGTACTCATCATTCCTCACTACACGCTTAGCGAATTCATCACCACGACAAATCATGAAACGGATAATCCCTCTTATTTACCAGACAACGTAGATTCATTTACACGCCAACCTGCAAACGTTATCGAAGATGTTGTTTCAGGTTCCAAGAAACGTGATAAGCGCGAACTTTTACATTTATCAAAATTGCTGGGGTACCCTTCGCAACACATTGATCTGCCTTTTACACCAGGTGATGAAGTGCCGTATGGAATTGTAGAATCGATGGTAAAAAGGTATAGCATCTCATTCGTTGAAGATCGCGCCGTCGCGCTGTTTGATATTGTCGGGTTTTCACTTTTGTCGCCGTTGGATCAGGTGACTCAGCTAAATAGCCTGGCTTTTTCGGTTAATTCGGCCTACGCCGAAATGCTCAATAATGACATTGACATCAGATTCGCACGGACCACAACAGGCGACGGATTTTATATCTGGAACAGAGATCACAGCATCCAGGCCAACGTCAATCTTTACCATCTAATGCATCTGATTCTTGCCGATAACGCTATTGCCAGAGCTAAATCCTCTCATAACACGACACCGTTACTACGCTCTGCATTCCATGTTGGTGGTTATTACGAGTTCTATCAGTCCGAAGGCTTAAGTCCTACGGTTTACAGTTATATCGTTGGCGATGTCACGATTGAGCTGGCACGCATGGTCGAGCGGGCCCTGCCTGGGCAGGTGCTGGTGGGCGAGTTCTGGATACCTATTCCCGATGGAGAAATTGGTCTGGTGAAAAAAATCGACACCATCGAATTCATTGAAAAAACACAGGAAACACTGTCGAGTCTGAACGGTCTAGTCTTGTCCGGCGATAAAATAGATTCAATCAATTGTTACCTAACCGGAGACAGGGCCAAAAACATGGGCTTCGCCGTGCGTAAATATATAATTATCGACAAGCACGGTAAGGGACGAAATGTCTACAATGCCAAAGTTAACATTTATCGCGAGGACTCAAAGCCGGTTTACCTGGGTTTAGCCACCAATAAATTAGGCCCTTTCAATGCTTCGACCGGTGATTATGTCTCCTTCGAAAACCGTGAATCTGACGGCTATTGAAACCCGGTTTTGACATACTCTTTAACAACCTCAATAGATGAAAAAATCTTCACCTGATAGCTTCGATCCACAGGCAAAAGAAGATCAGCTGCAAAACGAGTCCCAATCCTGGGATACCAGCCAAATACATTTGGCATTAGCGGATGATATTCCAGTGATCGATGTTGCTGAATATTTTACTACTGGACGTGAAACCGCACTGGAGACAGTCGCTGCGCAGCTACGCGACGCTTGTATGAATGTGGGGTTTTGCTCGATTATCGGCCATCAGTTTCCTCAGGATTTATTAAGTCAGGCATTTACCGAGGCGCGGCGCTTTTTTGCATTGCCTGCGGATATGAAAACCACCTTATTGATGGATCGACCCGACTGGCCGGTTAAGGCCGTTGGCTACCTACCTGTTAATAACTTTAAATTACCGGCTCGTGCAAAGGGTAACCTCAACGAAACATTCGTGGTCAAACGCGATCACGTTGTTTCGCTAGACGATAA
>CAXMRQ010000023.1:0-17179 GCA_964196115.1 uncultured Gammaproteobacteria bacterium | reverse complement strand
ATTTTTCGGGCTAGGAGTCTGTCGGACTTAGGATAAATCTACTGCGGAAAAGCCATTTTGGCCAGATTTTTCTATCCATTTCGTTAAATATGAATGACTATTCGCCTCAATCGATAGAATAATCTGACTCAAAATGGCTTTCCCTCGACAATTGCGTCCTGCATTGTTCTACTACCGTACATCCTGTACATATCGCTACGATCGCCTAAAGCGCCTACTGTTGGTACCTAAGTCCGACAGACTCCTAGGACAGCAATTGTTCGAATGAATAATAATCCACCAGCTCACCCGCCTTCAAGGTATGGCCTTCGGCAATTTCGACAAAGCCCTGTGCCCAGACTGTTGAACTGAGTACGCCGGAATCCTGATTCGGATAAATGCCTGCGACTAGTTGCTGATTGTCATCGAGTTCCAGGCGCGCCCGTAAGAACTCACGCCGACTATCCGGCTTCAGCCAGTCAAATCCGGCGGTTACCTGGACAGCGACTGGTTTTTGCCAGGGCCTGCCCTGTAGGGTTTTGATTAGCGGTGCGACAAACAGGCAGAAGGTTGCGAATACCGACACCGGATTACCGGGTAAACCGACAAACGGGGTTGAGTCGATTTGACCGAAAGCAAGCGGCTTACCGGGTTTGATGCGCAGTCGCCAGAGATGTAAATCTCCCAGTTGCTCGATGGCAACGCGCACATGGTCTTCCTCGCCTACCGATACGCCGCCGCAGGTGACTACCAGATCCGTCTGTTTCGCGGCGTTTAGCATCGCAGTTTTGGTGGCCTGCAGCGTATCGCCAACGAGGCCGAGATCGACTATTTCACATCCGAGGTCACGTAACATTCCCTGCAAGGTATAACGATTCGAATCATAAATTTTGCCGACAGTGAGTGGTTTGCCGGGCTCGACTAATTCATCGCCGGTTAAAAACATGCCGACACGAATTTTTTCATACACCGGTAGGGTTTGCAGGCCGACCGATGCCGCTAGTCCTATGTCCTGCGCCCGCAATCGACAGCCTTTTTGCAGAATCTCGTCACCGCTGCGAATGTCGTTGCCTGCCTTGCGAATATTCATACCGGAATCGGGTTTTACGCCAAATCGGACTTTATCGCCGACAATCACCGCTTGTTCTTGCATGATAACAACATCTGCACCGTCGGGAATCGGCGCACCGGTAAATATTCTGGCGACCGAGCCGGGCTGTAATGGCTTAGCGGCTTCACCGGCGGCAATACGTTGCGATACGCAAAGCTCGGTTTCAGCCGTCGTTGACAGGTCGCAGGTATTCAGCGCATAACCGTCCATTGCCGAGTTATCGGCAGGCGGTACATTTATTGTTGAGAATTGAGACTTAGCCAGCACTTCAGCGAAGCATTCGAGCAACGGTTTTCTAACCACTTTTTGCGTCGGCGAAGCATTCGCGACCAGCGCCTGCAGCGCTTCATCGTATGGAATTAACCGATCCTGGGGCAGGTCACATTGATCCATACTAATCCACGGCTGCGGGTTTATAACAATTGGTGAGTATCCCGACACCATCGATTTCGATGCTCACCGTGGTATCCGGCTTCATTGTCTTAACCCCCAGGGAGGTGCCACAGGCAATTACGTCGCCGGGATAGAGTGTCATATCGCCCGAGATCAGGCTTACCAGATCCAGTGGTGAAAAAAACATATCGGAGACCGGGTAGTTCTGCCGCTCTTCTCCGTTGACAATTGTTCGTATGCTAAGCGAGCCGGGGTTATCCAGCTCTGTAATACAGGGGCCAATAATACCAAAAGTATCGAAGCTTTTGGCGCGAGTCCACTGTGGGAAAGCATCATACTTGAACAACAAATGGATAGCGGTTACGTCGTTAATACAGGTATATCCATGTACATAGTCGGCAGCCTCGTCGCGGCCCACGCCTTTACAGGTTTTACCGATTACTACGCCTAGTTCACCCTCGTAAATAAGTCGACCGTCGTAGTCGTCTGGATGCAGGATTTCATCTCTATGGCCGATGACGCAACTGGAGGGTTTGATAAAATAAAAAGGGAATTCCGGTGGTACCAAATCCTGTGCTTCGGCCAGCTGATGAAAATTATTCCACATCGCGACAATCTTCGATGGCTTGCAGGGCGACAGCAAACGCACATCCGCCAATTGCATAGTCTTATTATCGGGCTGCGGATTGTTAAACATATCACCGCTGTAGCACTGAATAGTGTTCTCATCAAGTAGCCCGAACCCCTGTTCACCGGCATGCTCGTAGCGAACCCATTTAGTTGTCATTAATCGCGCTCCTCATTTAGTATATGGTTTAACACCGACAGTTTGTCGGCGCCCATATAATAAAGCAAACGCGGAATTTAATGAACGACCCAGATGATCACATTCAGACTGCGGCCACCTGGCTGTATGAAGAGTACCAACTTTTCTACGAGGAATTTTTAAAAATACTTGATCTTGCCAAGCTCGCCTTTGAGAAACGGGATTTCGCCAGTTCAATACGGCTAAGCTCACGGCGATTATCGCTTTACAGTATTAGCATAGCGGACGTTAGCAATCGTCTGAAACCGGCATTTCCAGAAATACATGACAATATCGATTTGTGGTGGGAAGTGGAGGCGAGTTACCAGGGCTTAATCCGGGAATTATACAGCGAGGATATCGCGCGTGCCTATCTTCACTCGTTACGACGTTTAATTTATCAGGGTGAATGGCGCTCCGCTGATTACTCCTTCACCGAGATGATTTCCGACTCGGAGCTGCTGGCGTCGCAAATCGTCAAGTCGATAGACCTCGACGGCTGTTTGCCGAAGCAAGCTGTGTTAGAGATTCTAAATATTCCGAATTTTACTCGCAGTTATGCAGACCTGGATAGCGACGTTGAACGCATCGTGGAGCGCGTCGCCAATAATCTATCGCGGCCGCCGCGTAATACTCAACAACTGATCCGGGTGGAAATGATTAACGCCGGTTTTTATCGCAACCGCGGCGCTTACCTGGTCGGAAGACTGGTATTCGAAACCGGCAGGATGGCACCGTTAATCGTCGCTTTATTAAACGAGGAATCGGGTATATTCGTCGATGCGGTATTAACCAGCGAGACTTACGCGCATAATATTTTCAGTTCAACGTTGGCGAATTTTCATGTCACCAGCAGTTACTACCACGAAGTCAGCGCGCTACTAAAAAGTATCATGCCGAGGCGACCACTAGGCCTGCACTATTCGACTATCGGTTATAACCACCTTGGAAAAGTGGCGGTGATGAGTGAGCTGGAAAATGAATTAGTCGGTACCGGCATGGTGCTGGAAACCGCTGTCGGATCACCGGGCACCGTAGCAATGGGTTTCGCCTCGCGAAACTCGGCCTATAGCCTCAAAGTAATTCGCGACAAACCAACCCAGCAATATAAATGGGGTGAATTCGAGGGGCTGGAATCGGTGATCAAAAAATATACGCGGGTACACGAAATTAACCGCACCGGCAGCATGCTCGACAGTATTATTTATTACAACGTACGCCTCGATCGGCGCTGGTTTTCGGCGGCGTTGCTGGAGGATTTACTAAGTAGTGCTTCGATGAGTGTTTCACTGCATGGCGACGATGTGATTTTCAAATATTTAATCGTACAGATTAAACTGACACCTTTGACCGTTTACCTCGAAAATGCTACTGAAAAACAGGCAGAAACCGCCATCGTCAACCTCGGTTACTGCATCAAAAATAATGCCGCGGCAAATATTTTTAACCGCGATCTCGACGCCAGAAATTACGGTGTCAGCTCATTTTTGATGGTTTATCTGTTCGACTATGATGCCCTGGAAGAACTAAAAGAAGTAAAAATACGCACCAACCTGGACCGCGAAGAGGGTGAGGAAGACATTCCCGACTGGTATTTTGAAGATGGCGTTGTGTTTCTGCCGGAGGAATTAATATCGGGGCTGTGTATTCCTCAACGCAGGCTTTGCGATTTATTTGCCAGACGACACGCTAACCTGTTAACCAAGGACTACTGGAACGAGATTCAGCAGGATTTACTGGCAGGTACCGTGCCGCGGGTTAGCGTTTATCCTGATAGCGAGCGGGTTGGTGATTGAGGCGATTTTTCATTTTCGACCGATCTAACCCGTAAAATTCATAAATCTGTGCGATCTTCGCGCAGATTTATGAAATTTACGGGCTAACCACATATTACAAAATTTACCCCACTTCAGTATAGCCCTGTTTATGCCCGATCCAGTTTTGAATTAGCGCTTCTCGCATTGTTGCAAATTCACTTTTCTGCATCAGTACAGCCAGGTCGTTGACGTCACTAAACCAGCGTTGATCACGCATCAAATCGGCAATTTTAAAACTCGCCTCACCCGTCTGACGCGTCCCCAATACTTCACCAGCACCGCGTAGTTCGAGATCTTTTTGCGCGATAACAAAGCCGTCCTGATGTTTACGAATAATTTCAAGACGTCTGCCAGCGAGTGGTGATTGAATATCCTTGACTAACAATATGCAATAACTTTCGCGCGCCCCACGCCCCACGCGGCCGCGTAACTGGTGAATCTGTGATAAACCCAGGCGTTCCGGATTTTCGATGATCATAATGTTCGCATTCGGCACGTCGACACCAACCTCGATCACCGTGGTAGCCACCAGGATATCGATATCACCCGCCTTAAAATTCTGGATTACCACATCTTTTTGCGCGGCCTTCATGCGTCCGTGTACCAGCGCTACCGACAATCCGGGCAATTGTTTTTGCAAAGATTCGTAAGTTAATTCCGCCGCCTCGCACTGTAGCGCTTCAGACTCTTCGATCAGGGTGCAAACCCAATATGCCTGACCGCCCTGTTCACAGGCGCTGGCGACGCGCTGAATCAATTGTGGCCGTTTTTGTTCTGCCACTATTGAGGTGGTCACCGGCTTTCGCCCAGGCGGCATTTCGTCAATTTGCGAATAATCGAGATCCGCATAAATAGACATCGCCAGGGTTCGCGGGATCGGCGTTGCGGTCATAATCAACTGGTGAGGCATCTCGAATTGCGTGGTCTTTTTCTGTAACGCCAGGCGCTGATCAACACCAAACCGATGTTGCTCGTCGATGATAATAAACCCCAGTGCGTGAAAAACCACACTGGCCTGAAACAAGGCATGCGTGCCTATCACGACTTGTGCTTCGCCCGAAGCAATAATTTCCTGTTTCTGTGTTCTTTTTTTACCCTTATCGGCACCCATCAGGCTGATAACCTGTAGACCCATAGGCGCGAGCCACTCGCTGAAATTGCGAGTGTGTTGCTCGGCCAGTATCTCGGTCGGTGCCATCAACGCGCACTGAAACCCCGATTCAACTACCGGCAGGCAGGCGAGCGCGGCAACAACCGTTTTACCGCAACCGACATCTCCCTGTAGTAGGCGCAACATCGGCTTACCGTTGGCGAAGTCTTGCATCAATTCCTGCATGACGCGTTTTTGCGCTGAGGTTAACTCAAATGGCAGGCGACTGGTTAAGGTCTTTATCAGATTTCCATCGACTGATATCTGCGGATTCTTTTGCACGCGGATTTTTTCTCGACGCTCTAACAGCGCAAGCCGATGGGCAGTTAACTCTTCAATAATAAACCGAAATTGTGCCGGGTGTTGGTAGGCAGCAATCTTCTCGGTATCGCGCTGTTCGCCGGGGTTATGCAGGCGTAGCATCGCGGTGTTGAAATCGGGGAAGTCGTGTTTTTCCAGCCAGTTCGCAGGTAGAGTTTCGTCCATACTTCTTTTCTGTAGATTGTCGACGGCCTGGCGAATTATTTTGCCAATAGACAGTTGGTGCAAACCCTCGGTAGTCGGATACACCGGTGTCAACCCATGGGTCAGCTCTGGCGGATTAACGACGTCGATGACTTCGAGCTCGGGATGTACCATTTCGAGTTCGCCCAGGGCAATTCGGACTTCACCGTAACAGCGTAACCAGTTGCCCTTTTCGAGCATTTGTTGCTGGCGGGCACTGAAATAGAATAAGCGTATCGTCAGCAGGCCACTATGGTCAGCCAGCTTCGCCACCAACACCCGGCGCGACCGTCCCTGTCGTCGAAAGCTGGTTGCAGCCTGCAACACTTCGGCCTGAACCAGGCTTCTGTCACCTGGTTGCAGTGATCCAATCGGCGTTACGCTAGTACGATCTTCGTAGCGCAGGGGCAGGTGGAACAGCAGGTCGCGCTGCGTTTGTATTCCCAGTTTCTGCAGTTTTTCCGCAACTTTGGGCCCGACGCCTTTTAAGTATCGAACATCTTGCGCGGACCAGTCCTCCATTTAGCTATTCGAGTACCAGAACCGCATCCATTTCTACTTTGACACCCTTGGGCAGGGCTGAAACTTCGACAGCAGCACGAGCCGGATAGGGTTCTGAGAAATAGCTGGCCATAATTTCATTTAGCGTTGGGAAACAGGACAGGTCGGTGAGGTAGATATTCAGCTTGACCACATCTGCCAGGCTGCCGCCTGATGCCTCAGCTACTGCTTTAAGATTTTCAAATACACGCGTAATTTGCACGTCAACACCACCCTCGACAACTTCCATGCTGACCGGGTCGAGCGGAATCTGGCCCGAAATATAAACCATGTTATCAACTTTAACCGCTTGCGAATAGGTGCCAATCGCCTGCGGCGCGTTTTTGGTATTGATGATAGTTTTTGCCATACTATGTCTCTTGTTAAATGGGTAAAAATGAGTCGATTATGCGGTAAATCTAAATACCTGCAACGACATTTTTACTTGCGCCAGATTCGATTAACTACAGGCAGGCTACGCAATTTTTTCATGATTCGCGCGAGGTGGATACGATCCTTCACCGTTACGACAAACTCGATAGTTGAAATCCGACCATCCTTTTCGGTCAAATTCACATTTTCGATATTAGATGACATATCGGCGATTGTCGCTGCCAGATTGGCCAATACGCCGAGTTGATTGGCGACCTGGATACGCATGAATGCGAGATATTCACCTTCGACGTGATCAGACCATTGCACCGAAAGCTGGCGATTTTCACTGCTAGTTTCAGTAATGTTAGGGCAGTTTTGCTGGTGAACGACAATGCCTTTACCGGAGGACATAAATCCGACGATTGCGTCACCTGGTACCGGCCGGCAGCACTTGGCAAACGAAACCACCATTCCCTCGGTACCTTTAATAGCCAGCGGTTTGCCGGAATTATCATATTCGGTAATGTCATCTTCTATGTCGTACATGGCTTTCGCTACCAGACTGGAGTTACGATTACCAAGGCCAATTTCTGCCAGTAACTCCTGCGAATCCTTCATTCGGTACTGTTCCAGCACCCTGGAAAATTTATCTTTGGTAATTGCTTCTTCACGACCGATAACATTGCTGACTGACTGTTGCAATAGTCGTTGGCCTAGAATGATGGCTTCATCCTTTTGCAGCGATTTAAGAAAATGGCGAATATTGGTGCGGGCTCTGGCAGTAATTACAAAGTCGAGCCAGCTGGGGTGTGGGCGGCTTGCTTCAGAACAGATAATTTCGATTGTCTGTCCGTTATACAGTCGGCTACTGAGAGGAGACATACGCCCATCGACCCGGGCAGCTACACAGGTATTACCGACATCAGTATGTACGGCGAAGGCAAAATCTACCACGGTTGAGCCACGCGGAAGTTTTTTGATATCACCTTTCGGTGTAAATACGTATATCTCATCCGGGAACAGATCTACTTTGACACTCTCCAGAAATTCCTGAGAACTACCGGACTTTTGCTGCATTTCGAGTAAGTTTTTAAGCCAGTCGAGCGCCCTGGCCTGCGCCGTCGTCGTGCCGTTTTCGCCTTCCTTGTAAAGCCAGTGCGCGGCTATGCCCGATTCGGCAAAGTGGTCCATATCCTCGGTTCTAATCTGAGCCTCAATCGCTACGCCATGTGGTCCGAACAAACTACTGTGTAACGATTGATATCCATTGGTTTTCGGAATTGCCAGATAGTCTTTAAATTTTCCCGGTAGCGGTTTATATAAATTATGCATGACACCGAGCACACGGTAACAATCGTCTACCGATTCGGTCATGATGCGTACCCCGAAGACGTCGGTGAGCGATTTAAAGCTGATTTTTTTCTCCTTCATCTTACGATAGATGCTGTGGATATTTTTCTGCCGATATTTAACCGTGGCCTCGATGTCACTTTCCTTTAAGCGATTTCTAATCGCCGTTTCAATGGTATTGAAGATTTCTTTACGGTAACCAACTACTTCTCTGCATGCACTTTCCAGTGCTCGATAGCGCATCGGGTAAGCGCTCTTAATCGATAAATCGAGTAGTTCGTGGCGCATTTTGAAAATGCCGAGCCGATTGGCGATCGGTGCGTAGATGTCCATAGTCTCGCGCGCGATGCGGCGACGCTTGTCGGGCCGCATCGCATCCAGCGTACGCATATTGTGCAGGCGGTCGGCGAGTTTTATGATGATGACCCGAATATCCTTGACCATCGCCAACATCATTTTGCGAAAGTTTTCGGCCTGCGCCTCGGCGCGGCTGCGAAAATCGATCTGGGTTAATTTGCTGACTCCATCTACCAGTTCGGCGACTTCCTCGCCGAATTCCTCGACCAAATTCTCCTTCAGGGTTGGCGTATCCTCGATGACGTCATGCAATATCGCCGCGATAATAGTGTTGGCATCCATGCGCATTTCGCTCAGAATTCGCGCAACGGCGACAGGGTGACTGATATAGGGTTCGCCGGAAACACGGCTTTGGCCTTCATGCGCACGAGCACCCAGTAAATAGGCGCGATACACTTCTTCTACCTGTTTCGGTTCCAGGTAGCTATTGAGTTCAGAGCATAATTCGCCGATCAAAGTGGAGTCTTCGCTGATCGGTTGTGCATCATCGACGACTTCGAACAAATTGGCGTTTTCCGCCCGAACTGTCATTTTATCTATAAACCTGGATCTGATTGGTCAGTATTTAACCATTAATCAGGAGGTTATATCATATTTGCCTAATATACGTCAGGTTTAGTCAAACTGGCGGTATCTGTTGGTGGGACAAGCGGATGCCGGTAGGGACAAAAATTAGCTAAATTTGGAGTCGGGTCTACTCAGTCATCTGGTAATTTAAGCTAGCCTGCGCGATGTCGCGTACCAGTTCGTCGTCGGATGCTATTCTTTCGATTTCGTGCTGAGCTTCCATATCATCCATGCCGGTTTTGGAAATCAGGTTTTCTGCTATTTCGCGCAGAGCGATGACCGTTGGCTTGTCATTTTCGGGTGGAACCAGGGGATCAGCTCCCTGCGAAATTTGTCTTGCGCGACGTGCAGCCAGCAAAACCAGATCGAAACGGTTATCGACATGTTCGAGACAATCTTCAACTGTTATACGGGCCATGCATTAGCTCCGGGGGTCGGCTATCGAAAAAAGGGGCGTAATCATAGCCAAAAAACATCAAAAGCTAAACCATTTCTTGTGGAATTGAGGCAATTAACGTCTTATTTTTCGATTTTTGGCGCGATAAAGTCAAACTTTGTGTGTGGATAATACATTCCAGCGAGTGCAGGGCCTTTTCGAAATCTTGATTTATTACCAGATATTCGGCGTCACCATAGTGTGACATTTCTCTATCAGCCTCCATCATGCGCCTTTCAATCGTTTTTCTGTCGTCTGTGGCACGATCAATCAAACGCTGTTCTAGTACTTCGCGCGATGGCGGTAAAATATAAATACAAATAGTTTCCGGCATCTTGTGCTTTACCTGGCGGGCACCCTGCCAGTCAATTTCGAGGATGACGTGCTTGCCACTGGCGAGCATTTTTTCGACAGAAACGCGCGCCGTACCATAATAATTGTCAAATACCCGAGCATGTTCCAGAAACTGATCATCATCAATCATTTGTACAAATTTCTGCGGCGAAACAAAATGGTAATCAACACCATCAGTTTCACCTGGCCGAATCGGACGGGTCGAATGTGAAACGCTTACCGCTACTGTATTCTGCTTTTTGTCTCGCAATGCCTTTACCAGGCTGGTTTTGCCCGCACCGGAGGGCGCAGATATGGTAAACAGACAAGCAATATTCATTCGAGAATCCAGTGTTTTTTGAGCGGGTTATTGTAATGACAGTTGGATTGTAGACCAATACACTGCGCGTAATAAATTTTTTAAACCTGAACCTACGGATTCAGTTCAAAGTAAAAATGCCAAGACAGGACTACATCCAGAGATTCGAAGGCATAGCCAGAGTTTATGGCAGAGATGCACTCGAACATTTACAAAAGGCCCGCTTTTGTATTGTTGGCGTCGGTGGCGTGGGTTCCTGGGCGGCAGAAGCCGCTGCGCGCAGTGGTATAGGCTACATCGCGCTGATCGATCACGACGACATAGATATCAGCAATACCAATCGTCAGATCCATACCCTTGCCGAAACTATCGGCCAGAGCAAGGTAGAGGTGCTTCGAGAGCGCATCATGCAGATTAATCCTGAGTGTCACTGTGTTGCAATCGATGACCTGGTTACTCGCGGCAGCGTCGAGAAATTTAAACTTGGGCATTATGATTACGTGGTCGACGCAATCGATCACGTACAGCATAAGGTTTCTTTGGTGCACCATTGCCGCCGTAATAAAATTCGCGTCGTTTCTACCGGGGGGGCAGGTGGATTAACCGACCCTAGCAAAATAGAAGTCGGCGACCTGACGCAAACCTATAATGACCCCCTGCTTGCAAAACTGAGGTCTAATTTACGCCATCAAATCGGTTATAGCCGAAATCCGAAACGTCGTTTTGGAATTGACTGTGTGTTTTCTACCGAACAACCGGTTTATGCGATGGCAGATGGAACGGTAGGCTTTGCCAAGCCCGGGCAGGAGGAAAGAACCACGCTCGATTGTGCGAATGGAATTGGTTCGTTTGTCGGCGTTACCGCCTGCTTCGGATTTACCGCGATTGCGCATGCGATTTCTAAATTTTTACGTCAACAACAACAGACTTGAGGTTAATCGTAAACCCAGACCTGGCTGCATTTTTCCCATGAGTTGCCAGAGTACTGTGTGGGAAATAGGGGACGTACCACGAATAAAAAATACTGTGAGGGCTTCCTCTATTTTAATTGTGGTACCTTCCCTGTTACGTCCCCGCGAACTGGTTTATTTGGTAACCAGACGAATAACTCGCTCAACACTAACAACAGCCCTGTAAATTGCTTCTGAAATCATTACGGAAAGGGTAACGGATGAGCTGGGGTAATGGTTAACTGGGTTGGTCATTAGAATTTCTCCTGTTCGTGTTTCGTTGTTTAATTGGTGATTAAATAGTGCCCTCTTCGAGCATTTAGGACAAATGATACTTTCTTACGTGATAGAATAGATTTTCTTAACTGTCATTCCTACATAGTCCAATATGCGTAAGCTTCCTCCACTAAAATCCATGCGTGCTTTTGAGGCCGCTGCTCGTTGGCTAAGTTTTACTAAAGCAGCAGAAGAGCTTTCCGTGACCCCCGCAGCAGTCAGTCAACAAATCAGACAACTTGAAGATTACCTGGGCGTCGTGCTTTTTTATCGCATGACGAGGGCGATAAAATTGACAGAGGAAGCCAGGGCCGTTTTACCCCTGATGACGGAAGGATTCGATAAGTTGGCCGAAGCCATTGAACGTTTGTCCAACGAAGAAGAGTCAGGGCTGTTAACGGTTAGCACGCCACCAACTTTTGCAGCAAAATGGCTACTTCAACGCTTACCTGATTTTTCGGATAAGAATCCTGATATTGATTTACGCCTGGACGCTTCGCTGGTCCCACGGGATTTTGATCGTGATGGCATAGATATCAGCATCCGTTTGAGCGAGGGAGACTATCCGGGGCTACATGTCTGCCGAGTTTTCGGCGAAGAATTTAGCCCGGTGTGCAGCCCAAATCTAATGAACCAGGGGAATCCCTTGAAAACCCTTGAGGACTTGAAGAACCATCGTCTGCTTCATGTTGACTGGGGATATTTACATGCTTCCCTGCCAGGATGGCACATGTGGATCAAAACGGCTGGTGTTGAAGATATTGATGTCGACCATGGCCCCCATTTCAATTTCGAAAGTCTGGCCATCGAAGCGGCGATTAATGGCAATGGCGTTGCCCTGGTTAGTCACCATTCTGTTGCTGAAGATTTGAAAGCCGGACGCCTGGTCAAGCCCTTTAATTTGGCTTTACCGGCAGATTTTTCCTATTGGCTAGTCTGCCCCCATGAGTATTTGCGCCGGGCCAAAGTGAGAGCCTTTTGTGACTGGCTTTTGGAACAAGCGGCACAAGATACCTTGGCAACGGCAAAAGACTAGTATAAAAAAAGAATTCCACAATCAGGCCGCAGTCCAGCCTCCATCTACCATCAGATTTGCGCCTTGCTTACCCCGTAGGCGATATCCCCGGGGCAGACAATTATGCCGATGCGTTTTAATCAACGACATCTTCGCGTATCGAGGGAGTATAAACGCGCAATTTCTTCTGTTCCATGGGAAACCTCTAGCGGCTGATTCAATGCTGCGCCAGAGCAGAACCTAGTTTACGCAGTAGTTCTCCACCGTTCCCCGACCAGGCACTTCCATGCATGCAAGCCAGCATTTCGGGCTTCAGGTTTGCCAGTTTATCTAGCAAATGCTGGGTGTCGCGTCCGTGAGAAAAATAATCCATTTGTGATCGAAATGCTTCGCTGGGGGCAAGAATATCTTCACTAGTCAGGGGCGTTTCGCCGATACCAGGTTGGGTGAATAGATCTCCACAAAAAAGTGTTTTAGTTAAAGAGTCAAACAGATACCCGCATTCCCAACCATGGGGTAAGTGCGGAGTTGATTGCCAGATCAATTGATGTCGACCCAGGCTTAATGTTTGTCCGTCAGACATGGCCAGGGGTTCGACATCTACCATATCGCCAACTGAAGTCATGGCTGCTACATCGCTGCATACCGGTTGAGCTTTTGCAATTGATTGAGATCGTCTATTGTCGCGTAACGGCGTTGGCCTTCCATATCGCGTACAAAGGGTGCGCCGTAAGAGGGCGAAACCACCGCATGACCATCGCCGACCTGTACCGTACGCTCTGGATTGCGTGCGTGATGGATAAACGAAGACGGGACCTTGTCTATCAGCGCGAGCAATTCCTCTCGCCCGATACGAACTCTCTGACCCTCAATTTCGGCACCGGTGTGACGCCAGTAATCGAGCGATTCTTCGTCCTGGAAATCACAGCCAATTTGCTCGGCCACTCGCATCGCGAAATCATGGATGAGTTCAACGCCTTCCTCGTTGGTGACTTCCATGATGGGAATTTTTCGTTGCAAAGAAGGATGGTGGATAATCTTCGCATTCGCGACTGCTTCGCGTCGACCTTTGCTGCCACCCCGACGCCTGCGTTTTGTCGTAATTGTCATTTAGCCCAGGGGCTCCAACACGGTAGCCAGTTCGTATTGTTCGGAGTCGGATAAGGCCATTAACGGGCGTCTTACGCTACCGCCATCGAAGCCGCGCAATCGAGCGGCAGCTTTGACTTTCGCAATATAATTACCCTGCCAGATGTACAGTAGCGACGGGATCATCGTCGACCATAACGCCATCGCCTCATTCAGGTCACCGCTGGCAATCAGCTCGTAGAGACGCACGCATTCCTTCGGCATGTAATTAGCGCCACCCCAGATGGTACCGATGGCGCCCGCCATCAATGCGAAAACGGTGGTCGGGTCGGCCCCGTTGAGTACCTTGCAACCGGTTTGCAGATAAGCCTGATGCGTGGTGAGATCGCCCGCGCTGTCCTTGATGTAATTGAAATGCGGTAGTTGGTTCAGGCGTTTGAATAGATCGACGGATATGCCGATACCCGTGGTCTGTGGAATGTTGTAACCGATGATATCGGTATCTATCACGGCATCGATGCTGCGATAAAACTCGAACAGCCCATCGTCATCCTCAGGGCCTTCCAGGTAGGGTGGCAGTATCATCAATGCGTCTGCGCCGAGGCCCTGTGCGTGCTTCGAGCGTTCGATGACTTCGTCGACATTGAGCGCCGAGGTTTGGCAGATCAGATGGCATCGGCCGTCGATACGGGCAGCACCCAATTCGTACAGGTTGTTGCATTCGGCCTGGGTTAGATAAGGGTGTTGTCCTGTTCCGGCGCCGAGTACCAGCCCCTGTACGCCCGTATCCACATAGATATCGATCAATTCTTCCCAACGTGCGTAATCGATGCTGCCGTCTTCGTGCATCGGCGTTTGCATCGCGAGGTTAATGCCTATTAAATTACTCATTCTCTCGCGCTCATACTTTAAATACTCTACAGGGAGAGGCCGACTTTGCGGCCCTCATGAAATGCATAGGGTGCCGACCTTGGATTCGCGCAGTCGCCGATGACATGGAATTTGGTGTCGGTTTCATTCAGCGCAAGTTCGATATCGTTGCAGGCCATATTGGTGGTTGCGGTAACCAGTGCCGATGCTTCGACGCGGGTGACCGAACCATCCAGCAGGGAACGGACATCGGCAGCATCGCCATGCCAGTGGTCGATCACCGATTCGACCATGAATCGGGCCCCTAGTTTGGAGAGGTTGCTGCGAACCGGAAAATCGGCCATGGTGCGAACCAGCTCTTTGCCAATTAAGGCGTCGGGGGTGATTAGTGTGACCTTGCGTCCCTGATCGGCGAGATGCCAGGCAGTGCCGGTGCCACGCCAGTTGCCACCCTCGTCGAGCACGATGACTTCTTTGCCGAGTGTTGCCTGATCGCGCATGACTTCTTCACAGGACCAGACCTTGCCATTGCCGAGGCCGGGCAATTCGTCTTCGCTCGGCAGCCAGCGTTGGCGGGCGAGGCCATCGGGCATTGAGCCGGTGGCGATGATTACTTCATCGGCGCCAAATTCAATGACATCCTGCTCGTCCATTGCGGTGAAATACTGGACTTCGACACCGAGCTTTTCGAACTGGCGTAAATACCAACCGATTAATTCGGTGATTTGGCCACGTCTGGGTGCGAGACCCGCGAGGCGAAACTGCCCACCGAGATCGCCCAGTGCTTCTGCCAGGGTCACACGGTGACCACGTTCAGCCGCGACTCGTGCGGCTTCCATACCGGCCGGACCGCCGCCGATTACCAGTACTTTTCTGGGCGAATCAGCGGTTATAAATCGGTCGCCACCCCATTCGAATTCGCGTCCGGCGGAAGGATTAATTAAACAGGATATCCAGTAGTCACGCGAACGCCGACCCCAGCACATTTGATTACAGGAAATGCAGCCGCGTATGTCTTCGTCGCGGCCTTCGCGTGCTTTATTCACCAGATGCGGATCGGCGATTTGTCCGCGCACGATAGACACCAGG
Source organism: uncultured Gammaproteobacteria bacterium (assembly GCA_964196115.1). Lineage (GTDB taxonomy): Bacteria > Pseudomonadota > Gammaproteobacteria. The sequence goes on along the minus strand of CAXMRQ010000023.1, from coordinate 1,854 downwards.
TCGGCGTCAGCACTGGCTATCACATAATCTGCATTTTCGGGTGTGCGAATATGGCTTTCGGCGGTGACGCGTGCATGCTTGACCACCGATTTCAGGGCTGCAGAGAGTGGCACGCCAAGCTTTTCGCCGAAAGCGAAGGTAGGCATTAGCCGGTCCAGGTCGATGTAATTGCCCGACCCGCAGCTGACGTAATCTAGGTTGCCGGTTTGATCATGCAGCGCGATGATTTCCTGAAAGTCTTCCAGCGTCATGAGGAAGGGTGTTTGTTCCGAATAGCTGACTGACAGTCCGATAATAAAGTCTTCGCCGCAGGCCTCGCGAATCGTATTGACGATAGAGATGGATAAGCGGGTGCGATTTCCGACTGAGCCGCCCCATTGGTCATCGCGTTTGTTTGACCAGGGCGTCCAGAACTGATCGAGCAGGGCGTGGTAGGCCGCGAACAAATCGACCCCGTCAAAACCGGCTAGTTGGCAGCGTCGGGCGGCACGGGTAAAGCCTTCGATCACCTGTTCGATTTCTGGTGTCGACATTTGATGGCTGCCATCCGAATCGTGATAAGACGGCATCCCTGACGGTGACCAGCTCGGCGCATAGGACAAATCGGCATCGCCGTGCTGGCCGACGTGGTAGAGCTGTTGCACGATAGTAGTGCCGTGGGCGTGTACAGCATCGGTAATCTTGCGGAAATGCGGGATCACTGCATCGTCACTGTGAAGAAAATTGCCACGCGTCAGCACCGCGGTGGGGTGCACCGGCATCGGTTCGACCACAATCATCGCGGCGCCGCCGATAGCACGTTCTTCGTAATAGCCCCGATGCCGCTCGCTCGGCAGTCCCAGTTCAGACATGTTGGCGGTGTGCGCGCCAAACACAATACGATTATCCAGCGTTTTGTGACGTAGGGTGATGGGTTGAAACAGATTGTTGTATTTAGTCATGTTTGGCTGCTATTCGTAATCTGATGTCAATATACCTGTTGTTCAGGTATGAACAAAAGTATATATTTTCATGCTATTCCCTGGCGGTAGGGCAGGTAGCGTGTTTTCCACGGGCTGTAGCGACAATGAAATTAAAAGACATTAAAACTTGGGCCACGGTGCCTCCCACCGGCATTGGCGGTTCGTTCTGGGTGATCGTCAAAATCACCACCGACGATGGCATCGAAGGTATCGGTGAATGTTACGGTATCCCGGTATCCGGCGATATCGCCTGTGCCATGGTTGAAGATACCTTTCAACGCTTCATCGCCGGTGAAGACCCGCACCATATCGAAACCATGTTTCGCCGCGTCTATTCAGCTGGATTCACGCAGCGGCCCGATATCAGCATGATGGCCGTGTTCAGCGGTATTGAAATGGCGATCTGGGATATTCTCGGCAAGGCGCATGATCAGCCGATTTACCAGTTACTCGGCGGTAAGTTTCACGATCGCATCCGCACCTATACCTATTTATATCCTGAAAATTTGTCTCCCTCTGGTTGGGCCGTTGAAGACGCGCCCGATGTTTACCACGATGGTGATGCGGCCGCGGAACGTGCGCTCAAATATGTCGAAATGGGCTTTACCGCAGTCAAGCAAGACCCGGCGGGACCTTATAGTTTTCAGGGAGGTCGCGAGCTTTCATTGCACGAGCTTTCGCGCTGCGAATACAATGTGAAATGTATTCGTGAAGCCGTTGGTGACCGCGCCGATATATTGTTTGGCACGCACGGGCAGATGACTACATCATCGGCGATTCGGCTGGCCAAACGTATCGAAGCCTACGATCCACTCTGGTTCGAAGAACCCTGCCCGCCCGATCAGATGGAAGCAATAGGTAAGGTTGCGCGGGCGACTTCAATTCCGATTGC
>CAXMRQ010000022.1:0-6052 GCA_964196115.1 uncultured Gammaproteobacteria bacterium | reverse complement strand
TGTCGACGACTGCAATTCGCCGCTGAACGACTGGGTTTGTTACACAAATTCCAGAGATGAGCCGCAAATCATTCCGATCTATTGAATTTTCGTCCGCTTATGGCACATTATACGTATTCACTGTAACAGGTAGCATTAATGACCGGTTACGCCACTGACCTGTCGATACGGACCAGTATGAATGACAGCAGTGGGACGACTCCAGCCGCTGATCGATAGTTTTTGAACGACTGCTTTTCCGATAACAGCGATTTAAATACTGGTCTTCCAGGGTGAATAGTAGAACACGGTGGTTATTCAGTAGGCACAAAAAATATCAATTAGGGTAAGCCTTTACTGGTGTATTTTCAGTGAATGTTCAACCAGGGTTTCGCCGAATAATGACCGCCAGTTAAATTCCATTTGCCTGAATGTAAGAAGTAACTCTTAAACCTGGAGAGGGTCGTGTGATAATGGATATCCCGGTCAAACGAGCCTGCTGCGCATTGCACAAATGAATATTCAAAATAGACCCGACACTATTGCCGATATGCGGCGACTGCGTATCGCTTTTGTCGTCGCCCTGGTGTTCGTGTTGTTGCTTTGGATGGTTAAACTTGTAGAGTATTTTGGCGGTCTAGATTTTACCCAGTTTGGTATTTATCCGCGGCGGGTGAACGGGCTCGTCGGGATTCTTTTCGCGCCTTTTATCCATGGCTCAATCGCGCATCTGTTCGCCAACACCCCGCCAATTATTGTGATCGGCACGATGCTGCTCTATGGTTACCCGCGAGCCGCTAAAGTGCTGTTACCGGTTGTCTATTTCGGCGTCGGCGTCGCGGTGTGGTTGTTTGCCCGTGAGGCTTATCACATCGGTGCCAGCGGGCTCGCTTTCGGTATGTTGTTCTTCGTCATTACGGTCGGCGCACTTCGTAGGGAGCGGCGTACCATAGCTCTTTCACTGGTGGTGTTTTTTCTTTATGGCGGCATGATTTTGGGTGTTATACCTGCGGAACGAGAGGTATCTTTCGAGTCGCATTTGAGCGGTGCGCTAATCGGTATAGTGCTGGCTTTCCTGTTGAGACATCGTGACCCTGAGGCGCCGCGAAAGCAGTATAGCTGGGAGGGTGAGGAGGAGGAAGATGACGACTGGCCAGACCGATAGTAGCAATATAGCTCTATTTGCTTGTTGGCCTTGAAATAGAATAAATAAATGCAGCAATACGCGTCAAATTTGCCTATGTCTGCTTTGAACACCTTTTGTGGGTTTTAAACCACTCGCTAGATACTAATGAACAGAAAATTATTGGCGTCGATTTCTAGTTTCAAATCTATCTTCAAGCACTAAACTGGCCTGTCGCAGGCGTTCCAGGTAAGCGGGCTTACTGCGTACGGCGAGACCAATAGCCAGTGTGTCGACCACCGCCATATGTGCGATGCGGGCCTTAATTGGCGCCAGCTGGTCTTCTTCTTCGTCCAGGTCAATGGCCAGGTGCAGGTCGCTTAATGCGGCTAGCGGTGATGCGCTTGCGGTAATGGAAATTATAGTAGCGCCTGATTGTCTGGCTATTTTTATACTTTCGAGTAAATCTTTACTGCGCCCGGAATTAGATATTGCCAGCACGCAGGTATCGGCTTCGAGCAATCCCGCTGCGACACGCTGTAGATAGATATCGCTATAGGGCTGTGAGTTGAGACCCAGGCGAGCGAATTTTAGCTGTGCGTCGTTGACCACTATGCCTGCGCCTCCAACGCCGTATATTTCAATTCGCGCGCAGGTTGAGATAACAGAAATCGCCGCATCGATTACCTCGGCAGCGAGTTGGCTACGAACCTTCGATAGACTGGATATTGCGCTGCTGATTACTTTATCAACCAGTTGGGTGGCGCTATCGTTAGCGTCCACCTGACTATGTTGGTAGTGAATCTGGCTGGCAAGATCCTGTGCCAGACGCAGCCGAAATTCACGATAGCCACTCAGTTTTAAAGTCCGGCAAAATCGCACGATAGTCGGCTCGCTAACGCCAGATTCGAGGGCGAGTTGGTGCATGGTCGCTTTGACATATTGCTGTGGATCACTGAGCACGGCGGAGGCTACTTTAGTTTCGGATTTACTAAATTCTGCCTGCATGGCGCGAATCTGATTGAGCATCAATCTATCTCACTTCTCTTCTTCGTGCCAACGGTTATTATCTTCGAACATCAGATGACTGGATTCGGAGGGCCCCCAGGTTCCCGCCTGGTAAGCGGATGGTGACTTGTCGCTGGCTTGCCAGGCTTCCAGTATCGGATCAATCCATGTCCAGGCGGCTTCGAGTTCGTCGTGACGCAGAAACAGTGTCTGGCTACCGCGCAGCAAGTCGACAATCAAGCGCTCGTAGGCACTATGCTGACGTTCTTTAATCGATTCGGTGAGATTCAGGTTCAAATCTACCGGGCGCAGGCGCATACCCGGTCCGGGCTGTTTGGCACGGATAGAGAGCCGGATATACTCCTCGGGTTGCAAGCGTATGACCAGGTGATTAGGGCTATCGACTGTCGATTCGGTGCCAAATATGGCGTGTGGTAAACGTTCGAAGTTAATCACGATTTCTGAGACGCGGTTTTGTAGACGTTTACCGGTGCGCAGATAAAATGGCACACCAGCCCAGCGCCAGTTATCGATATTGACGCGCATTGCGACAAAGGTTTCATTATTACTATCGGCATCAACACCGGGTTCGTCGCTATAAGAGGCTACTATTTCATTGTCGACCGCGCCTGAGCGATACTGGCCGCGGACGATATTTTTGTGAACCTCTTCGCCGCTTAGTTTGCGTAGTGACCGTAAAACTTTGAGTTTTTCGTCTCGCACTGCATCTGGTGTATTGTGTGTGGGCGCTTCCATTGCGATGATACAAAGCAACTGCAATAAATGGTTTTGCACCATATCGCGTAAAGCACCGGTATGATCGTAAAATTCACCGCGACCTTCGACACCCAGTGTTTCGGCAATCGTTATCTGCACATCACGAACATGCCCTCGCATCCACAGGGGTTCGAACAGTGCGTTGCCAAAACGTAGCGCAAGCAGGTTTTGTACAGGTTCCTTGCCCAGATAGTGGTCGATACGATAAATCTGCTTTTCTTTAAATACACTACCGATGATGTTGCTGATTTCACGCGATGATTGCAGATCACGACCTAGTGGTTTCTCTACCGCAAGTCTCGACTGATCGTCGACCAGTTTGTTTTTCGCCAGGTTTTGACAGATTGGCGCAAACAACTGTGGGCCGGTGGAAAGATAATAAACCCGACAGCATTTGTCGCCTTGCAGGAGTAGGTCAGATAAGGGCTTATAATCCCCGGCATTGGTGACGTCGATGCCAACGTAGTGCACCCGATCAGCAAATGATTTCCACTTTCCCTCGCTAAAGCAGTCTTCGGCAACATGTTCCCGCGCCGCCTGTTCGACTTTAGCGATATATTCCCTGCGCGATAATTTGGATCTCGCCACTGCGATGATGCGGCCTTTCGCGGGTAGCAATGCATCGCAGTGGTGGTAGTACATCGATGGCAGCAGTTTGCGCATTGCGAGGTCACCTGTACCGCCAAATAAAACAAAATCAAATGGAAAAACAGCGCCGTCCTGAGCAGGTATATTTTGAGTCATATGTAGTTTTACTTCATAAAAGTAGTTATATATTACTATATTTTGTAGTATTATTACATTTAATTCAAGCAGGAAACACTCATGACTTCGTTAAATACTACCGTGAATACAGTGACCGAACGTATTCAGGCACGCAGCGCGGTTACACGTAGCAATTATATAAAGCGAATCGAAAGTGCGCGTGAGCAGGGCCCACAGCGTGGCTCGCTTTCCTGCACCAACCTGGCGCATGTCACAGCAGCTTCGATTAAATCTGACAAGCAATTACTCACTGAAAATCATTCCCCGAATATTGCCATCGTATCGGCCTATAACGACATGTTGTCTGCGCATCAGCCGCTCGGCGAATATGCACAACGTATCAAGGACACTGCGCGTAAAGTGGGTGCTGTGGCGCAATATGCCGGTGGCGTACCTGCCATGTGTGACGGTGTTACCCAGGGTATGCCGGGCATGGAGCTGTCGCTGTTTAGTCGTGATGTAATTGCGATGTCGACAGCGATTGCGCTATCGCATAATGTTTTCGACGCCGCAATGTATCTCGGTGTCTGCGACAAGATTGTGCCGGGGTTATTAATGGGGGCTTTGAGCTTCGGGCATTTGCCAGCCGTATTTGTGCCCGCCGGGCCGATGACCAGCGGCTTACCCAACTCGGAAAAAGCCCGTATTCGGCAATTATTTGCGGAAGGTAAAGTCGGTCGAGATGAGCTGATGGTAGCTGAATCCGGTTCCTACCACGGGCCGGGCACCTGTACCTTCTACGGTACAGCTAATAGCAATCAAATGCTGATGGAAATTATGGGCCTGCACATACCGGGGTCGGCATTTGTCAATCCGCATACGGCTTTACGCGACGCGCTAACCGATGCGGCAACTGAAACGGCAGCCAGCATTACCGCGCTGGGTAGCATTTATCGCCCAGTTGGCAAAGTAGTCGATGAGAAAGCCATCGTCAATGCGATTGTCGGCCTGCTGGCTACCGGCGGATCGACCAATCATACGATTCATTTAATCGCCATCGCGCGCTGTGCCGGCATCATCATCGACTGGGATGACTTCAGTGTGCTGTCTGATGTGGTGCCGCAACTCACTCGTATTTATCCAAACGGACAGGCCGATGTTAACCAGTTTCATGCGGCTGGCGGTATGGGGCTTGTAATTGCACAATTGCTCGATGCAGGCTTTCTTCACGACGATGTGCTTACTGTGCGCGGTGATGGACTATCGCATTACCGGCAGGAACCCTGTTTGCTTGACAATAAACTCGATTGGCGTGACGCGCCATCGCAAAGTCTGGACGCAGAAATAATCGCCAGCGTGGAAAAACCGTTCGCGCAACAGGGTGGCCTGAAGCTGCTATCGGGTCAGCTTGGTCGGGCGGTGATTAAAACCTCGGCAGTAAAGCCAGAACATCAGATTGTTGAGGCGCCAGCCAGAATTTTTGATGATCAATTATCGGTACTCAATGCCTTCAAAGCCGACGAGCTCAATCAGGATGTCGTAGTGGTGGTGCGTTGTCAGGGGCCTCAGGCCAATGGTATGCCGGAGCTGCATAAACTCACGCCCGCGCTGGGTGTATTGCAGGATAAAGGCTTCCATGTTGCGCTGGTTACCGATGGGCGAATGTCCGGTGCATCGGGCAAGGTTCCGGCAGCAATTCAATTGCACCCGGAAGCCTGTAAGGGCGGACTAATTGCAAAAATCCGAGATGGGGACATGATTCGCATGGATGCCACAAAGGGCATTCTGGAAGTGCTAGTCGACGCGGACGAACTGAATAATCGCGAAATTGAAATTCCCGATATCACTGGCAATGAAACCGGCACCGGTAGAGAATTATTCGCTATGTTCAGGGCAAACGTCGGCAGTGCCGAAACCGGTGCGTTATGCTGTAGCCAGTTTGAATCGTAAACCACAGCGGAGGCCTGATTGATGACACTCGAACAAATTATGCGTACGGGTCCGGTGATCCCGGTACTGAAAGTGGAAGACCCGGAAATCGCAGTTCCTCTGGCGCAGGCTTTGGTCGCAGGTGGCTTGCCGGTGCTGGAAGTAACCCTGCGCACAGAAGGCGCTCTGGAAGTCATCGCCGCGATGAGCGAAGTTGTCGGTGCGATAGTCGGCGTCGGCACGGTTACCAGGCCTGATCAATTCACTCAGGCGCGAAAAGCAGGTGCCAGATTTGCGGTAACTCCGGGATTGACCCCGGCCTTATTCGAAGCCGCACCCGAAGCAGGCATTCCGGTGCTGCCAGGGGTGATGACGCCTTCCGAATTGATTGAAGCCGGCGAAAATGGATTCAAATTACTGAAACTGTTTCCGGCCGAAGTGGCCGGTGGTGTTGCCATGTTGAAGTCGATGGCCGGGCCTTTTGCGGACATAGGTTTTTGTCCGACTGGCGGCGTTACGCCAGCTAATATG
>CAXMRQ010000021.1:0-9907 GCA_964196115.1 uncultured Gammaproteobacteria bacterium | reverse complement strand
CCTCGATAAATTACGCCAGAGCGCCGAAGCGATCCGTACCACCAAAGACGAAACTGTTTCACTCGGCGTGATCCCTATTTTTGCAAACTCAGTCATGCCTGAGGCGGTGAATGACCTGCGGTCGGTAAGACATGGGTTAAGCCTGAACACTTCGGTTCGCAACACACCTGAAATTGTCGACTCAGTGCTGTTTCAGCAACTCGACCTTGGCGTCATCTGACCGACGCAACAATAGGAGAAAGGCATTTACATCGTCTACCAAACATCGGAGGCTTACCGGTGCTTACTAACCCGTTCTCATCCGCTGGCGAACAGCAAACAAGCCATCGATATTTGTCAGCTCACCAATGGAGAATTTGTAACACTCGATCCAGCCTATCATGAGCAAATCAGCGACGATAAATCACTACTGCAATCACTGCACAAAAACAGGCGCATTGTCGCGCGTTCCGACCCGGCAATAGCGTCGATAGCGCGAGCGACCGGGCTCACTGCAATCGTCGACCCATTTACAGCAGAAATTGCTGCGAAGTCAGGCGACTTGGTTGCGTTACCAATAGTACAAAAACTCGATTATCCAATCGCTATCATTGTCCGTAGCGCCGAAACGCTTTCGCTGGCTGCAACGACATTAGCCGATACTTTGATTCGTGAATTCGAAGCCAGAACCGGTATAATCCTGGGATAATCAGCGAAAATACCCCGGAACCCCAATGAAACTAATGATACGCAATCTCGCCCGCAGCACGACAGAAGATGAACTCCAGGTGATGTTTGAGGCCTACGGCAGCGTTCAGTCCTGCAGTATCGTCATCGATACGGAGACCGGCGGTTCCAAAGGCTTCGGGTTTATCGAGATGCCCAATCCGGGGGATGCCAAGGCGGCGATGAAGACGCTGAACGGAAAAGACCTGGCGGGTAATAAAATCCGCGTTAAAAAGACTGCTCCGATAACGCAGGCACCAAATCTTGACATGCCCCACCAGCCCCGGAGCTGAAAGCAAATGCTTATAATCAAAGCAGGTGAATTCTGTGACCAATAATGACATCCTACGTCGTATCCGTTATATCTTCGATTTCAGCGATACGAAAATGATCACGATATTTGCGTTGGCAGATTATCAGGTCACCCGCGAACAAATCAGCGATTGGTTAAAAAAGGATGATGACCCTGCGTTTCAGAGCTGTAACGATACTCTGTTGGCAACTTTTCTAAACGGCCTCATCAGCGATAAACGCGGCAAAAAAGAAGGTGCGCAACCCGAACCAGAAAAGCGTCTGACCAACAATATTATTTTTACCAAACTAAAAATAGCGTTAAATCTACAGAGCGATGAGGTATTAAATATTTTAGCGCTGAATGGCTTTCGTATTAGCAAACACGAATTAAGTGCGTTTTTTCGTAAGCCGGGCCATAAACACTATCGCGAGTGTAAAGATCAGTGTTTACGTAGTTTTCTCAAAGGCCTGCAGCTTAAATTTCGTGGTGATGGCGACGACAGCGATGATCCGGAATCAGATTTTCAATGGCCTTCATGAAATGAATCATACGAATCTGGATGCCGACCACCTCAGCCAATGGATAGGCAATAAGGAAACAATCGAAGAGACAATTTCAGCGATGCCGATGCACCGCATGGCCGCCATGCTGGATCGAGAAGCAAAGACAATAGTCGAGGGGGATGCGCTCCCGCCGCTCTGGCACTGGGCCTATTTCCTAACCCCGACGAGAGCCTCAGAGTTGGGCCGAGACGGGCATGCTGCTCTGGGTGGGTTTATGCCACCCGTATCTTTACCCCGCAGAATGTGGGCAGGCGGAAAATTAGAGTTTAATGCACCGCTGCGGGTGGGTGACACGGCTCGTCGCGAATCCACTGTTCGTGATGTCAAAGTTAAACAGGGGCGCACCGGCAAACTCTGTTTCGTCGAAGTCGAACACCGTATCTTTGTCGGCGACGAATTGAAATTGAGTGAAATCCATAACATTGTCTATCGCGATGTAAAGCAGCCTGACGACGATAATGTCCAACCGCCCAAAGCGCCAGAGGACGGGCATTGGACTCGTGAGGTGGTGCCCACTTCGACCCTGCTGTTTCGTTATTCAGCCCTGACTTTTAACGGCCATCGGATTCATTACGATCTGGATTTTTGTCGAGATTATGAAGGCTATCCTGGTTTAGTATTTCATGGGCCATTAACCGCAACCATGCTGATTGAACTCACGCTTGAAAATAATCACGGTCGATCACTTAAATCCTACGAGTTCAGGGCTTACAGCCCATTATTCGATAATGCTCCATTCACCTTGAATGGAAAAATGAAAGACAACCAGGCGATCATGTGGGCAGCGAACCCGGATAACCGCCTGGCAATGAAAGCCGTCTTGAGCTTTACCGATTGATCGGCAATCTGTAGCCGTTAGTTCAACCCGAAATTAAGTGAAATCGGAATTAATTGCAACTTCAGTCTGGTACTCCTTCAATGAGATATCTTAGGATGCAGAGCGTCCCAAATTGGCCAATGCACCAAAAGTAGGCGCTTTAGGCGAGGCGCAGTCCGCAGGGAATGGCATGCCCTTTACAAGGATTGCACCCTAAGATATCTCATTGAAGGAGTACTAGTCGAATAGACAAACAGACCGTATCTACCGATCAATAATGACAGGCGGATCAAACGCTGTCACAGCAGGCAAATCTCCTCGATAGATTTCAACTTCAACCAGGCAGGTATGCGCGATCGGCCCCTGTCCCAGTTTTGATGTGCCTTTGTCAGGCGTCAATACATTTGGATTACCGTGTTTGCACAGACTACCGGGTTTCCCCGGTTCGAGCGGATCAAACCAGGCACCTGTGCTCATTTGCACGACGCCCTGTCGAACCTGGTCATCGATGGTGACGCCAGCCAGACAGGCGCCCCGCCCATTGAAAACTCTCACTATGTCACCCGCCTTGAGGTTGCGTTTTTGCGCATCATCGGAGTGCAGCATAATCGGCTCACGTTGTTTGATTTTCGCCGCCCGACTGTAATTGCCATGATCGAGCTGCGAGTGCAATTTGGTTGATGGTTGATTAGAAATCAGGTGCAATGGATAGTGCTGCGTATCGCCACCCAGCCATTCGAGCGGTTCGATCCAGGTGGCATGGCCCGGGCAATCGTCGTAGCCGAAACTGGCCACAGTTGGCGAAAAAATTTCGATGCGCCCGGTGGCAGTCGACACGGGGTTTGCGACCGGATCGTCGCGAAAAGCCTTTAGCATGATCACCGGGTCTGCGGGTGGCTCGGGTTTAAACCAGCCATCGCGTTTCAAGTCCGCATAGGTGGGTAATTGAATACCTTTTTGTCCGGCGGACTCCCGCGTCGTCTGATATATCCACTCCAGCCACTCGCCTTCATCACGACCCTCGGTAAAGGCATGCTTCAGCCCCATTTGTCTCGCGATACCGGCCAGAATATCGTAATCGTTACGGCTCAGACCGACGGGTTCGGTTACTTTACTCATCGCTACCACATACGGATCGCGCGGCGAAAAGGCAATATCATTGCGTTCCAATGGGGTGGTACAGGGCAATACAATATCGGCGTGTTTCGCCAGACTATTCCAGCACCATTCATGGGCGATAATGGTGTCTGGCTTGCGCCATGCCTCAAGCATGCGATTCAGATCCTGGTGGTGGTGGAACGGGTTGCCACCCGCCCAGTACACCACACGAGTATCAGGATATTGATACTGCTTGCCGTTGTAGTCAAAGGTCTGTCCGGGGTTTAGCAGCAGATCACTGATGCGCGCCACCGGAATAAAATCATTCACCGCATTATCACCCTGAGGCAGCGAAGCGCCGGGAATTTTCGTGCCATGATCGCCAATACTATTAGTCGCACTATAGCCAAAACCGATACCACCGCCCGGCAGGCCGATCTGCCCCAGCATGGCCGCTACAGTGATCGCCGCCCAGTAAGTTTGTTCGCCATGATCCTGTCGCGTTAGCGACCAACTTACCGACAGCATAGTACGGCTGCCCGCCATGCGTCGTGCCAGTTGACGGATGCCCTCGGCAGTTAATCCACTGATATCTGCAGCCCACTCGGCGGTTTTAGCGACACCATCACTAGCACCGGTTAAATAAGGTTGAAATTGATCAAATCCATGGGTGTAACGCTCAACAAAATTCTGGTCGTATAAATCTTCGTCAAATAAGGTATGCGCTATGCCTAGCAATATCGCTGTATCGGTGCTGGGTCGGGGGGCCAGCCATTCGGCATCGATAAAGTCTTCAAGATCAGAGCGCAGCGGACCGACATTGACGAATTCGACACCCGCTTTGCAGGCAGCGGCAAGGTGCTCACGTTGCACATGACGCCCAACGCCACCGGCATTAATCTGTCCATTTTTCACCGGTATGCCACCAAAAGCGACTAATAGCTTTGTGTTTTCAATAATCGAAGGCCAACTAGTAGTGTAAGCCAGGAAGCCGTACAGGTTACCCAGCACGTGCGGCACGATCACTTCGGCAGCGGCGAAACTATAGGTGTCCACCGAGCGGGTATAGCCGCCGATGCAATTTAAAAAACGATGGATCTGACTTTGTGCATGATGAAATCGACCGGCGCTCGACCAGCCATAGGAGCCAGCATAGATGGCATTATTACCAAATTGCTGTTTGACCCGAGTCAACTCGTCCGCGACCAGTTTTTCAGCCGTTTCCCAGGACACCGCGACAAACGGGTCCGCCCCGCGTTTCTCGGGGTTTGATCCCGGCCCCGAATCGAGCCAGCTTTGACGTATAGCAGGGGTTTTGATTCTTGAAGGCGCATCCAGTACATCAATGATACCCGGACCGATTGGCGAGACATCGTCATCCTGTTCAAAACCATACAGAGCCTTAACCTTGCCATTCTCGGTTTCTACCCGATAAGTGCCCCAGTGGTTACTGGTTAAAGGTAATGTGTTGTGTTTCGCCATTTAATCGTCGATGTTGCCAATATTGTTTGCAGCCGGGAATACTACCTTATATAGGCGGCTGGCGATAAAGCTTTAAATCCTGCCGCCACTTGTAAAGCCCGACTATTTTTTATATTGTTTTATTCACTCGTAGAGATTTCTCAAGGGTTTAAATGAGCACTAAAACTGAAAAGATATTGATCACCGGTGGGAACGGCAACCTCGGGCGACTAGTTGCAGAGCAGTTGTTGAAACGCGGACAAAGCGTGGTTAAATTCGACGTCCCGGGCACCGAACATGGCCAATTAAGCGACAACGAGGTAGTAATTACCGGTGACATCCGTGATACGGACGTCCTGGAAAATATTATTTGCGAGCACCACCCCGGTACTATCTATCACCTGGCATCACTGCTATCGGGTAGCTCCGAACTCAACCTGGCCGATGCCTGGAGCATCAATGCCACATCTTCATTCGAGCTGATGAAGCTGGCCCTCAAACACAGTGTTAACAAGTTCTTCTTCGCCAGCACCATCGCTACCTACGGTGAAGTCGTTAACGACCCAATGCCCGAAGACTACCAGCAATGGCCCGAAAATATGTACGGCGTAACCAAAGTGGCGGTGGAACGATTAGGTGTTTATTTCAAACTCAAGCACGATCTCGATTTCCGTTGTTTGAGGTTTCCACTGGTAGTGTCCCCGTACGCTCCAAAAACAGCGCTAACTGCGTTTCCATCGCATGCATTACGTGCGGCCTACGAGGGTGAAACATTTGTATTCCCGGTTTCAGAGAATGTCGGCATGTCGACTATTTTTCTCGAAGACGTTGTGGACAGCATCGTCCAGTTTACCGCAGCAGATCGCGCCAGCCTGAGCCGCCATGTTTACAATCTTCACGCCTACTACCTTTCAGCAGGTATGGTAGCCGAGGCCGCACTTAACCGCTTTCCCAACTTCGACTACCGCTATCAACCTGTCGACAACGTCGAACGCTTAATCGCCAGCTGGCCAGATGTAATGGTTGATAACTCGTCCCGCCACGACTGGGGCTGGAACCCCGGATTTGATTTAACCCGTTCTGTTGATCGAATGTGTAAATTGCTGGCGAAATAGCGAAATTTAGTCCACAAAACCTGGGTACCGCTTCCAGATAGCAGTCGTTAAAATATCAGGGTGAATTGGCAAGTTTCGGCCAGAATCCGACCTTCATATTAATTATTGAAGTGCATCCTCATTGCCATTCCCTAATTTGTGTTTTGCTCAACCAGGGTACCAGGCAAACTAAATTAACTGATCCTGGCCCTTCGCTTTTCGATCTTGTCTTGCCGGGGTGCATAAGCCAATGATGGAGTTCCTCAAGTGATAAGTCTTCGAAAAATCAAAATTGGCGGGTATGATTAGAGAAAGATTCCCATGTAACCGAGATTAAAGTGCACTTAGAGGGCTTCATCGTATCCGCTTTGCTTCTGTTGGCCGTTACATCGGTTGCAGTCGCACTTTTTCGCCATCTAGGCCTCGGCTCAGTCCTGGGCTTACTCGTCGCCGGAGTGGTAGTCGGCCCCCACTCTCCTGGTCCTTATGTAACACCTCATGTCGAGGATGTCCGGAACTTTACTGAGTTAGGGGTGGTTTTGCTGCTTTTCGTAATCGGCCTGGAGATTAAACCGGCTCGTTTATGGTCGTTACGTAGAGACTTATTCGGTCTCGGTTCATTACAGATATTGCTGACCGGACTCGCTATTACATACTATGTATCGCTTGGCACAGGATCCTGGAAGGCAGCACTCCTCATTGGACTTACCCTGTCCCTTTCTTCCACAGCTTTCGTCATGCAACTCTTGCAGGAAAGGGGAGAATTCGCCAGTCGACACGGAACCGGTGCGTTTGCAGTCCTGCTAGCACAGGATCTATCTGTGGTCCCGCTACTTGCTCTGGTACCACTACTATCAGACACTGCAGCCATCGGCTCAGGCATCCCGCTTTGGGAGCAGTTACTCATATTGCTCGGAATGTTCGCCGTTCTTTTTATCTTCGGCCTTCGTTTAGTCCCGTACGCATTGGAGTGGTTGGCGAGTCATGACAATCGGGAGGCCTTTCTTCTGGTAGTACTACTAGCTGTTTTACTAGCTGCCTGGGCTATGCATCAGGCGGGATTATCGATGGCCTTAGGTGCGTTTCTTATGGGTATGCTACTTTCCGGATCGCGTTATAATATGCAGATTCGCGCCCACATCGAACCCTATAAAGGTCTATTGATGAGCCTTTTCTTCGTAGCCGTGGGCATGTCAATTGATCTGGGAAAACTGGCCCAACAACCTTTCGAGTTCATTCAGCACGCCGTTGTCTTAATCGGTGTCAAACTCATCGTATTGTTTATGTTGGCGATCGCTTTCGGATACTCTCGAGGTAATGCGGTACGCATGACATTTCTCCTTGCCCAGGCGGGTGAGTTCGGTTTCGTGCTTTTCGGTTCCGCACTAGTTCTAGAGGTGATCGACGAGGCGACGTTTGTTATGGCCGTGGGCGTAATTTCTCTAAGTATGTTGCTAACCCCGCTATTGATAAAATGTGGAAACGCGATAGCTGCCCGGATTGAGGGACAGTCAGAAGTGACTCCAGATATCGGAAGCGAGATTCCGGAGACAAATAAAAAGGTAGTTTTGATCGGTGGTTACGGGCGTGTAGGTCATACAATTGCTACCCTGTTTGAGGCCAGTGAAATTCCGTTCATAGCCTTTGATGTTGACCCGATTCGGGTAGCCCAGGGGAAGGCTAATGGCCACCCTGTGTTATATGGAGATATTTCTGATCAGGAACTGCTTGCTGTCGCGCATGCTGAACAAGCTAATTTGGTTGTGCTCACTATCAACCATGCTCCCACCGCTTTGCAGACGATATCTCATCTTCGGAATATATATCCCCGGGTACCAATCATTGCGCGTGCCCGGGACCTCGAAGCCTGTGGACAGCTTCTCGATGCTGGCGCAACCCAGGCGTTTCCCGAAGCACTCGAAGCAAGCCTGCGCCTTGGAGCTAAAGCCCTGGAAATGGTGGGCGCTCCGGTGGATAACGCGGAATTGTTGCTACAAGGGATTAGGAACGAGGGATACGAACTAATACGTGAAGAATCTGAAGACGACAAAATGCTTTAGTGCTCTTGGTTATTAAAGACCGTGGGCAATGAGCGTTACCGATACAAATTACAAATTAAATGACAACCTGTTTAAAAAGAGGGTTGACCAAAATTACCGATTAATGGCGGAGTGTTTTCCGGAGACGATAAAGCCTTCAATTCAGTCTTTTATGGCATTTATTATTTCTATTACAGCTGGGTGTTTCAATCGACGCTCCGGTGAGATGGCATAGTAACGATCTTTAATTTCGTCTGTGCGACCAACAATCTCAACCTTGTATTGGGAGGTTATCGCATCTTCAATAAGCGTCGACCCTGTGAATACACCATAGCCTGCTTGACCAAATGATTTCATTAATGCACTGTCGTCGAATTCCGCAACCACATTTATAGGAATTTCGTTTTTTTCCAACCACGCCATTAAACGACTGCGAATTTCAGAGGATTTTTCTTGCAGTAAGAATGGTTGCTTTTGCAAAGATTGAGGGAAGTCTTCTCTGCACTGTGACGCCACTCTCGGCCAGTTGATGATTATAGGCCTTTACATAGCTACATATTAGTCGGCTTAATTGTCTGGGTCGCCGTTCTCAAATCCGGCGTACACGCCACCCTGGCGAGATTCTTCGTCGCCTGGTTTATACCTTTAAAACTCGACAATCAAGATGGATATCCAATGCTGCCGCACATGGAACATTCGCTCCATCCCTGGGTTGCCTTTGCCATCTTGCCTTTGTTCGCCTTTGCCAACTCCGGTGTATCTCTGGATGGTGTGACAATAGACGCCTTGCTCAACCCGATTCCGATTGGCATCGCCGCCGGTCTGTTTATTGGTAAACAATTGGGTATTTTTGGTTTTTGCTGGCTAGCGATTAATCTAGGACTGGCTAAATTGCCGGACAGGGCCACCTGGATCCAGTTTTATGCGGTTACAGTACTTTGTGGTATCGGCTTTACCATGAGTTTATTTATTGGATCCCTGGCTTTTGAAACAGACAGTGCCAGGTATATGGTCGACGTAAAACTAGGAGTATTAATCGGATCGCTTTGCTCTGCGTTGCTCGGATCGGTATTACTCGGATACTCACAGCCCTATCACGTAAGAATGGAGGTTCGAACATGAAGCTATTTACCTTTTTGTCACTAATTTCTTTGTTGTGTGTAACATCTTTTGGCGCGACTACCACATCAGCCAGCGAGGAAACATTACTTTACTCTTGCCAGGCGCTTGCGGATGATCCCGATCAGGATACGGCTATCCCATGCAATTACTATGTGCAGGGATACATTGCCGGTGCTCTGATAAATGATACTTCAAACGCGCTGGAACTAGCTGGTGCAAGTCGCCAGATGTCAGCATATATGGAAAGAGTATACCGCACTCGAGTTGGTGCAAAACGTGACCACCTTGAAGGCACTCCCTTTCTCCACTTTTGCATACCCACAGAGGTTTCGGAAAGTATTATTATTAGCAAGCTTTCGGGACAATTGGAACTACCTATAAAAAGCATCTATGTCCTGAGGAAAAAGCTTTACGAGGCACTACAGATAGAGTACCCCTGTCGCTAATCTGGTCGACTGTGATTCAGCAGTTATGGGGACTTGTGTTTTTGCCTTCGCTATATAAAAGCCTGCAATGGATCTATTCTGTTGAAAAACTCTAAAATTTTCTAGACGGCAAATTTATTCTCGATTTAACGAATTCTATAATTTTTTATACGGGGAGAGACCTATAATTAACGATCTCTTCCATCAGAGCAACTGGTGAGCTGACATGCCGGGTTCTGTAAGAAGTTTAGAATGTTTTGGCTTTCTGCAGAAAAACAGCCCCTCCAA
>CAXMRQ010000020.1:0-42383 GCA_964196115.1 uncultured Gammaproteobacteria bacterium | reverse complement strand
ATTCGCAAGGGCCGCCTCGACGAAGTTTTCTTCGTGGATCTGCCGACAACAGAAGTGCGTAAGGCGATATTCCGCATTCACGCTGATAAACGCAACCTGGATAAATCATCTCTGAATATGACAAAACTGGCCGAAATGACTAAGGGATTCTCCGGCTCGGAAATTGAACAACTGGTGGTCTCGGCGATTTATTCGGCGCATGCCGAAAAATCAGACGTGACCATGGATACGCTGATCGACGAAATATCAAAAACAAGGCCGCTGTCAGTTTTAATGGCAGAAAAGATTGCTGCGTTAAGACATTGGGCGCAAGGCCGGACGGTATCGGTGGATTAGGGAGTAGTAGTGCCCTCCGGCCCTATTTGCGGTCAACTTTTTCTCTCAATTAAATTGACGGGGATAAGTTTCCTTCCGGGCGTTCAAATCACCGAGTGATATCAGTCCCGACTTCAAGCTATCGTTATCCGTCGGACTCAGGCCAATATCCTTTAGCATGCTATCGTCCATTAGCAAAACCTGTTCGGTATCCCGTTCATTTCGAGCCTGAGCTTTGTATTCTTCAATCTTACTTTTGGCGGCGATTATGATTTTATCAATAATGCCAGCCTCAGATCCTTGTGCAAGGTGGTGATCGATATTATGACCGGTTTTTACATCACCGATAGAGG
This sequence comes from uncultured Gammaproteobacteria bacterium, assembly GCA_964196115.1. Classification (GTDB taxonomy): domain Bacteria; phylum Pseudomonadota; class Gammaproteobacteria. The sequence goes on along the minus strand of CAXMRQ010000020.1, from coordinate 41,715 downwards.
CTGGCGCTAATCTTAATATGTTCATTTTTATGATCCTCAAAAATACGCTTTAAATTAAATATTGGCAGGATTGTTACCGCTCGGTTTCGCGTTTCCATCTCTCCTGCAAATTCGAAATGCCATACTAGGCTATTCTTTATTGCATTAATATTAGGCATAATTGAAATGTAGTATTGCAATTTTGCAGTATCAATATTGACGCGAGGAAAGACTAGCGATGGACTGGAGCGATCTTAATCTGGTGTTGGCGATATGCCGTTCGGGCACGCTTTCCGGGGCAGCCAAATCTCTCGGCATCAACTACACCACCGTATTCCGGCGTATCAATGCCATAGAGAAAAAACTCGAAGTACGTTTATTTGACCGACAGCCAACCGGTTACGTGATGACCGAAGCGGGAGAAGTGATAAAGCGCTCGGCCGAACGCATCGATGAGGAAGTGATGGCGCTGTCACTCGAGTTACTCGGAAAAGATCTTCGCCTTCAGGGCAGTATAAGAATCACCGCTCCGGAAGGGGTCGCCCTGCGATTACTGGCGCCACATTTGGCATCCTTCTGTCAACAACATCCAGACATTACTATGGAGTTGATCGCCACCAGCAGTCCATTGAGACTCTCAAAACGGGAGGCAGACCTCGCGGTGCGGGTCACTAACAAACCGCCGGATACCTATATTGGTCGCGAAGTCTGCAAATGCCGACATGGTATTTATGCTTCTCCAGGCTATCTGGAGAATAATCAGGATTTATCTCTTGACGAGCATCTTTGGGTAATGTCCGAAGATAGTTTCGAATTTTCGCCCTTCCCGACCTGGCGAAGGAAATTCCACCCAAAGGCACGAGTGGTGTTTAGTAGCAATAATACTATAGCAGTCATTGATGCCGCGAAAAGGGGGCTGGGTGTCACTCTTTTGCCATGCTTCCTGGGTGATAGTGAACCGGGACTAGTTCGGACTATCCACACTCCTGAGGAACTCAACTTCAGTCTCTGGGTGTTAATTCACCCAGATTTAAAAAATACCGCTCGCGTTAAAGCATTGATGACATATTTGCTCAGCGAACTGGAAAAACAGATATCTGTCATTGAAGGAATAGCCGATTGATTAATTATGATAAACCCTGGGTCTAATGATCTAACCCGCCTGATCCGTATATTTCCCCTGAACACCCTCGTAAGCCGCTTTAATCGCGAGCATATCTTTATCCAGGTCGCCAGTCGGAGAATAACTTTTCAGGCAACCGGCTTCTTTATTAGCATAATCGAAATACCCCAGTACGATGGGCACGTTGGCGCCTGCGGCGATATGATAAAAGCCTGTTTTCCAATTCTTCACCAGCGATCGGGTTCCTTCGGGAGCAACTGCGATTATCAGCGCGTCCGACTGGTTAAACGCATCGATGGTTTGTTGCACCACATCATGAGCTTCACTGCGATTAATGGCGATTCCCCCGAGCCATTTCATTACCGGTCCGGCCAAACCCTTAAATAAACTATCCTTACCCAGCCAGTAAACTTTCAGGCGATACATAATGCAAACTGCCACCCCAAGCGGGAAATCCCAGTTACTGGTGTGGGGGTAGGCAATGATGACATACTTCGACACCTCCGGAGGTCGGCCTTTTACTTTCCAGCCTGCAATGCGCAGCCCCAGCCAGGCAATAGCGTAAAACAGGTGAAATATCACCGGGGTATTAAATAAAGTGCGTCGATTCAACTGCGTTTTCTAGGTTCATGGGTATTCCCTGATTTTATAACCGGCTTCAGGCCAGGCGATCACGAATGCCGCGCAGTACGATGTCGGTATAACCGACAATACCGACCACTTTTTTGTGATCCACTACCGGCGCGCGGCTCAAACCGAAACTGTCGAATAATCGCGTGCAATATCGTATATCCATTTCCGAGTCTACGCTGACTACCGGCTTCGACATAATTTCATAAATATTTACGCGTTCCGGCGACTTGTTTTTAGCAAGCACATTTTTGGCAATATCCGATAACAGTACAATGCCATACTCGTCGTTGTCGTGGCGGATGTTGACGATAAAACACTTACTTTCCGGGTGTTTCGAATTTCTCAGCACATCGGCCACCGTATCCATGCCGTCAACCAGATCAAATTTCGGCTTCATCACATCGCGCACGCGCACAATTGGTTTCTTGGTCATATTTCTTCCTCTACAATTTCAGACAATTCTTTCATTTGGTGCGTCACACCGACGGCATCTTCTACATCGATACTGAAGGCAATGCCCGATCCGGGATTGGCTTCGAATTCACCGACAATCGAAATGGATTCGAGTATATCCCGACACATGTGCTCTTCCACCAGAAACAATACCACGTCTCTCTGGGTTTCGAGGCTAAGACCGAGAAAGGTCTTGGCCACTTTCATGCCTTCGCCTTTGGCGCTGGAAATCACCGTCGAGCCAGTGGCGCCATGTTCTCTGGCAGCCACAACAATTTTATCGGTAATGGAGTTCTCGGTTAGAGCGATAATCAATTTAAAGTGCATAACGGCCTCCGTTTAGCTTGTAGAACGTTTGTTCCGTCTGGCCTGCCACTCGGATAACTGAGCATAAGCCATAACGGAAATAATTGGGAATAAACTGGCAAAAGCTATCAAGCCAAAGCCATCGAGTAAAGGGCTACGACCGGGCACAGTGCTGGAGAGTCCCAGCCCGAGCGCCGCAACCAGTGGTACGGTTACCGTCGATGTAGTAACGCCACCGGAATCGTAAGCCAGCGCGATTATCATCCGCGGCGCATATAGCGTCTGCACCACAACAAATACATAACCGGTGATGATGTACCAATATAGAGGGGTACCCGTAACAATCCGAAAAACACCGAGCGCAATGCCAATTGCGACACCAATCGCTACCGCCAGGCGCAGACCCCATACGCTGATACTACCAGCAGACACCTGACTGGCCTTAATTGCGACGGCCAACAGGGATGGTTCGGCAATAGTAGTAGAAAATCCAATTGCAAAAGCGAATAGATAAACCCATTTATAATTCCACCAGCTTAGCTCCGCTGTTAAATTATCCGCTGCAATAAAAGCCGGGGCGGTGAGCTGCTGCGCCATCAATTTACCCAGCGGAAAAAGTGCCGCCTCGAGGCCTTCAAGAAAAAAGCCGAGCCCGAGCAATACCATAACAAAACCGACAACTATCTTTTTCAAATTCGGTATCGGTTTGCGCAAAACCGCGAGCTGAAACCCGAAAATAACGACGGCGATAGGCAACACATCCAGGATCGTGGCGGCGATAGTGTAAAATAAATCAAGGATAATGTGCATATCAGTTGTATTCAAACCACCATGCCGTAACCCATCACAAATATGATGGGCGTTAATGACGCGAAAGCAATCAGGCCAAATCCGTCAATCATCGGATTTCTGCCCTTGATGGAACTTGCCAGGCCCACACCCAGGGCGGTGACTAGCGGCACGGTAATTGTCGAAGTGGTGACACCACCCGAATCATAGGCGATACCGATTATTTCTTTCGGTGCGAAAAAAGTCATGATCACCACACCGATATAACCACCGATGATCAGGTACTGGATTGGCCAGCCCTTGATAATTCTGAACACACCGAGAACAATCGCAAACCCCACCGACACTGCGACAGTAATTCGCAGACCGAAGGCATACGATGACATTGATTGTTCGTTGTTTTCGATCATATTACCGATAGCAGCAACGGTAGCGGCTTCATTCGCAACGGCAATCAACGCCGGTTCGGCGACAGTCGTGGCAAAACCCAATGCAAAAGCAAAAAGCAGTAACCACCACAGACTACCCTTGCTGGCAAACGAATAAGCCATGGTCTCACCAATCGGGAACAGGCCCAGATTGAGACCATAGACAAACAGGCTTAGGCCGATCACAACAAATGCGATGCCGAGAGCAATTTCACCGAGATTGGGAATGGGTTGCTGTAGAACGGCAAACTGAAAAAAAGTGATAACGAGGATGATGGGAAGTAAATCACGCGCACTATCCAGCAAAGATCCGAATATGGTCTTAAGCAGTTTCATCGCGATCAGATATAAGAATTATTGATTAGCGGCACAACGCAATAGTTTCAAGGGCAGGATAGCGAGCAATAATTAATTACCGTAATCCTAGCGCACATAACCAATGATAGAAACAAAATGACTGATAGTGCCTGCCAGAACAAAGAAATGCCAAATGCCGTGTGCGTGGGTCAGTTTGTTCCTCATGTCGAGAATATAGAAAACCACGCCAGCGGTATAAGCCAGGCCACCGGCGGTAAGCCATAGCAAACCTGTTTCCGGGATTGCCGCTTTGAGGCTGGCGAAGTCAAAAGAACAGGCCCAGCCCATGCCCAGGTAAATGATCATCTGCCCGACTTTTACAATACGCCCCGATAAAAATATTTCGCTCAGTATGCCCACCCCAGCGAGCGCCCAGACGATTGCCATTATCAACCAGCCATTACTATCGCGCTGAGTGACCAGCATATAAGGCGTATAGGTACCGGCTATCAACAGGTAAATTGACACGTGGTCGAAGATCTGGAAGATGCGTTTGAGTCGGGGGGGGCTAAAGCTGTGATACAGCGTTGACATGGTATATAGCAATACCATCGAAGCACCAAACACACTGAAACTGCTGATTACCCAGGGATCGCGCGTCTGAATGCTAACTGTCAGTAGGGCTCCGAGTCCGATTAGCGCGAGTGCCGCTCCCACAAGATGACTAATGCTGTTAAGTTTTTCACCATAGTACATAAGTTAATTTTCCTTCCCATAGACTGAGCGTTGTAATCCTACAGGCTAAATCGTTTTAATCCATCACGTCAATACCACAATTTTACCACCCGCCGAATTGTCTTCCATACAGCGATGCGCTTCGACAATCTCATCCAGATGGAAAATGCGCCCGGGTTTAACGTTTATATGCCCGGCTTCAACTTCACCAATCAGATCCTGTAATGGAGTATCGAGGAAATCCTGCGAACCACCCGAGTAGGTGGTCAGATTTACCGTTGAAGCTATCGCATCCATCGGGCTGAAACGGTCCAGTTCCCAGGCGTTGCCCACCATACCGGTCATGCAAACCGAGCCAAACCGTGCGGCACATTGCAGCGAATCAAGCAAGGTAGTGGTACCCACCAGTTCGAGTACTTTATCGACGCCATCGGGGAATACTTGCCGAAGCTCCTTCGCTATCTCGCCATTGTCGATGAACACATAATCAGCACCATTGTCTTCCAACATGGCTTTACTAGACGGGTTGCGTGTAGTGGCTAGTACTTTTACGCCCTGTCTCCTGGCCAGTACCGCTGCAGCGAGACCAACCGAGGTAGTACCACCACGAACCAGTAACGTTTGCCCGGACTGGATATTTAACGCATTGTTAATCGAACCCCAGGCAGTTTGCATCATTTCCGGCAAAGCCCCAAAAGTAGCCCAGTCCAGCGTGGTTTTTATAGCCTTGACCTGGTTGACAGGTACGCAGGTATACTCTGCGTAGCCGCCGTCAAACACCCGCCCCATGCCACCCATGGCGGTAGCTACAGTTTGACCGGACTCGAATTCGCCGCCCGGCGCCAATTTGACCACTCCGACAGCTTCGATGCCCAGCACTCTTGGAAAAGGAACGTTCGGCGAATGGCCCTGGCGCGTAAAAAGTTCGGAGCGGTTTAGACCAAACGCTTTCACTTCGATTAAGACCCAGCCATCTGCGGGTTCGGGTATTGGCCAGTCTTCAATAGTAAGAACCTCAGGTCCACCGGGCGCTCGGATTACAGCGGCTTTCATTGTCTGTGAATTCATGGGATTAACGCGCACAGCATGGATTTCAACTCCATGCCTAACTCTTTCTCCAATAACGATATCGTTCGAAGTTTTTAACCTGTATTTATCGAAGACCACACAATCACCCGATCCTACGACGTATTGCCCTGGGTATCGTTGTGAATCGTTTGCAGCCGGTCGAATAAATTCGACCCTACAATTAGCCTAAACCAGAAAATTATCCTGTAGGGCCGAATTCATTCGGCCATTAATTACAGAGCTTTAATCAATAAATCCAGGCTTTCCTTCGCATCACCAAACAGCATTCGCGTATTTTCTTTGACGAATAACGGGTTATCGACTCCTGCGTAGCCTGTGGCCATGCCGCGCTTTAACACGATAGCGGTTTCACCTTTCCACACCTCGAGCACCGGCATCCCGGCGATAGGACTGTTTTCATCTTCCTGCGCTGACGGGTTAACCGTGTCGTTGGCGCCGATAATGATCGAAACGTCAACATTAGGAAAATCATCGTTGACTTCGTCCATTTCAAATACAATGTCGTAGGGGACATGTGCTTCTGCAAGTAATACATTCATGTGGCCAGGCATGCGTCCGGCAACCGGATGAATTCCGAAACGTACGTTAATACCCCTGGCTATCAACATCTTTGCGATTTCTGAGACGGCGTGTTGGGCCTGCGCCATCGCCATACCATATCCTGGCACTATCATGACCTCGCTCGCGCTATTCAGCAGGTGTGCTGTTTCGGCGATATCGATAGGGTTCACATCACCCAGATCGGCTCCCACTGCTGCATTCTTAGACCCTCCCGAGGTTCCAAACCCGCCCGCGATAACGCTGATAAAATTTCGATTCATCGCACGGCACATAATGTAGCTCAGTATCGCACCACTACTACCGACCAGCGCACCAGTGACAATGAGTAAATCGTTTGAGAGCATGAAGCCGGTGGCTGCAGCGGCCCAGCCCGAATAGCTGTTAAGCATCGAGATTACAACCGGCATGTCCGCGCCGCCGATTGCGGCAACCATATGCACACCAAAAAACAATGCGATAATTGTTATCACGATTAACATGGTCAGCGCATCGGCATGACTTTCCGCACCAACGAACTTCACCCCAAATACGATAACAGCAATAAGCATAACCAGATTGAGCCAGTGTCTGGCGGGTAGCATTAATGGCCTGCCACCAATGATCGCACTGAGTTTTCCGTAAGCAACAACAGAACCTGTGAAGGTAAGTGCGCCGATACAGATACCGATGGCAATTTCGATTTCGTGAATAGTTTTTTCTACGCCAATATATTCGATGCCCGGATCCATGAAATTGGCATAACCGATCAGTACCGCCGCAAGACCGACAAGGCTGTGCAGTATCGCCACCAGTTCCGGCATCTGCGTCATTTTCACGCGACGAGAGAGTATGAATCCGGCGATACCACCGGCGGCCATCACAGCGATCAGAACAGTGTAACTTTTGCTGACAAATGCGGCGATAGTGATCAGCACCGCAATCGCCATACCGATCATGCCATAGAAGTTGCCGCGTCGCGCGGAGTCGTTATCTTTTAAACCGCCGAGTGCAAGAATAAACAGGATCGCGGCACCGAGGTAGGAAACATTGACTAGGCTTTCAGACATATCGTTACCCCTTAAACATTTTAAGCATGCGCTGCGTGACTGAAAATCCACCAATAATATTAATACTGGTGATGAAAACGGCGAACACCGCCAAATACATAATAGTGGGATTATCCGATGAGATTTGTGTCAACGCGCCAAGCACTATGATGCTGCTGATCGCGTTGGTCACACTCATCAATGGTGTATGCAAGGAGGCCGAGACATTCCAGATTACCCCGAAACCGACGAAACAGGAGAGCACAAAAACGGTGAAATGCGCCATGAAGGAGGCCGGTGCGACGAGTCCAAGACTAAACAACGCCAGACCTCCAATGAGCATCTGCAGCCAGCCACTTCTCAATACCCTGCCGGCGAGCGAAGGCGGTGCTATCGGCTTTACGGGTTCGGGTTCCAGATGAAGGTCCTGTCCACCAAAGGTAGGCTTGCGCCCGGCGGAAACTTCAATCGCTGGTGGCGGCCAGGTAATTTCGCCGTTATTCACGACGGTTGCGCCTCGCACAACCACATCTTCCATGTCTACCACCATATTGCCGTCTTTGTCCGGGCACATTTCCTCTAGCAAATTATAAATATTGGTTGCATACAGCTGGCTCGACTGCGCGGCGAGACGGCTCGGTAAATCGGTATAACCAACGATATTTACGCCGTGCTTTTTCACTACTTTGCCGGGTGCAGTGAGTTCGCAGTTTCCTCCCTGCTCGGAGGCAAGGTCGACGATAACACTGCCATCACGCATGCTCGCTACCATCTCCTTGGTGATCAGCTTTGGTGCAGGTTTTCCAGGGATTAACGCGGTGGTGATGATGATGTCGACGTCTTTCGCCTGCTCTGCGAATAAAGCCATTTCCGCGTCGATAAATTCCTTACTCATGACCTTGGCATAGCCGCCTTCGCCACTGCCGTCTTCTTCGAAATCGAGTTCGAGAAATTCAGCGTTCATACTTTCAATTTGTTCCTTTACTTCAGGTCGGGTATCGAATGCCCGTACGATCGCACCGAGTGATTTGGCGGCACCTATCGCCGACAGGCCGGCGACACCGGCGCCGATTACCATCACCTTGGCTGGATCAACCTTACCCGCGGCAGTAATTTGACCAGAAAAAAATCGGCTATATAGACTGGAGGCTTCGATAACCGCGCGGTAACCCGCGATATTTGCCATTGAGCTCAGTGCATCGAGTTTTTGCGCTCGCGATATACGTGGAATACTATCCATTGACAGTGCGGTAACCCTGTTTGCCGCCAATTGTTTGAGCATCTCTTCATTTTGCGCCGGCCACAAAAAACTGATCAGTCGGCAACCGCGCGGCATCAGTTCAATTTCGTGCTTGCCAAGCCGCACATTTCGTTCGGGCGGGCGCACCTTAATCACCAGATCAGCGGCCTCCCAGGTTGATTCCGCTTCCTTGCCTATTTCGGCACCAGCCTCCTCGTAGGAATGATCGGAAAAATTGGCACCTGCACCGGCACCGGATTCGATAATCACCTGAAAACCGAGTTTGATCAGCTTTTCGGTGACTTCGGGGGTCGTTGCTACGCGCTTTTCACCGGCATGGATTTCTTTGAGTACGCCTATTTTCATTGTTTGCTCAGCCCTTTTAGATGATTCATTATTTAGAGATAACTCTGGCGAGATTCTTTAATTAGGTATTCAAGATTACAAATATCGTATATTTGTAGGGAGTAGATCAATACTACTACTTGGGTAGATCGAGAAAAAGAGATGTAAGTCCATTTTGCTAGACTAGCCTCTGTTTTTCTAATCGCCAGATACTTGCCAGATTTCCAGCAAAACTCTATTCTGCCCTAAATTCAGCAGTGACATCCAATGAAAATTTTAAATCATGTAATTAAGCAAGCTTGTTCCAATCCAAAATCGATTGTTTTAGCAGAGGGCGATGACATACGTATCATCGAGGCGGCGGCACGCGCTACAGCTAATGGCATCGCCAACTGTATTTTGGTTGGTGATCATGAAACTATCAAACAGCTAGCTGAAGATGGCGGGTTTTCTCTTCAAGGTATTCGTATCGAGGATCCGAAGTCTTCGGATCACTCAGCAGCCTACGCGCAAGATCTGTTCGATTTGCGCGCTGGAAAAGGTATGACAATCGACCAGGCGCAGCAACTGGTGCTGGATCAGCTGCATTTTGCCGACCTTATGGTACGCGCCAGTGACGCGGACGGCAGCATTGCCGGGGCTTGTTATACCAGTGGTGATTGTGTACGCGCCGCACTACAGATTATTGGTGTCGCGCCCGGCATTAAAACCGTGTCGAGTTTTTTCCTGATGATATTTGAAGCCGCACACCACCAACCCAAACAGGCGATGCTGTTTGCAGACTGTGCACTGGTAGTAGACCCGGGTGTCGAGCAACTAGCAGATATCGCCATCGCCACCACGCAAAGCGCGAAACGACTACTTGAGGGCGAACCGAAAGTCGCCATGTTGTCTTTTTCGACCAACGGCAGCGCAAATCACCCTTTTGTTGATAAGGTACGCGAGGCAACCGAAATAGTCCGCAACAGTAATCCTGAATTAGCAGTAGATGGCGACATACAACTCGATGCCGCACTGGTGCCGTCGATTGTCGAAAGCAAGATGCCCGACTCAATGACGCAGGGCAATGCCAATGTACTGATTTTCCCCGATCTCAACGCCGCCAATATCGGTTACAAAATCGCGCAACGCCTGGGTGGCGCTATCGCCATCGGCCCGATTATGCAAGGATTGAATCACCCAGCCAACGATTTATCGCGCGGGTGCTCGGCTGACGATGTTTATTATTTGATCGCGATGACTGCGGTGCAGGCGCAGGGTTGAAAGGAATTTAACCCGGTCTGGCGTTGAGAAAGGCCTTCAAATGGAAAGTATGTTGCGCCGAATCGTATCGATAAGCTTCGCCGATCGGGCATGCCAGGCGCGCCAAACAACCCGCCTGATGGCATCGCGCATCAGCATTTTGCTTAAGATAACTGTCACAACTGTTGACATCGTAGCCTTCACTTGAAAAGGCGCTAACGGGGCAGGTATTTAAACAGGGTTGTAATTCGCAACTTACGCAAGGGCTATTAATCGAGGTGGGTGGCCGATCAGTAACCCGCGATATCAACAGTCCAAACCGATACGAGTGCCAGAGTCCATACTGCGGATGAATCATCAAGCCCAGTGGTGACTGGCTGAGCGCCTCGGCGCGTTGCGCCCATTGTTGGAACGGATAATAAGGTGGTCCTTCGAATGGAAAAATTGCTCTCGCACTAAACGTTTCAGCCACTTGCTCGGCAATGCGCCTGCTCCAACGGTCGAGCGGATCGGGTTGCCCGTCCTGAAACTCGCCTGACTGGCTAAATACAGGCCAGTAAGAGGAACCGATATTCCCCACCAGCGCAATCGAAATACCGTAAACCGTATCAACCTGAAGCTTTTCGGCTTCTTCCATTGAAAGTTTCAATACGCCGCGCAAGTGCAGGCCGAAATCCAGCAATCTTTGTTTGAGTTGATCCAATTTCATGCCGGTTCGGCCTGCCAGTCGCAGGCCGGGCCGATTGCTGTAGCAATGATCATTGATTCGAGGAATAACTCACCGTCAATAGCGTCATTAACATGAATGTCCTCGTAACTCAGGGTTACCTGTGGGTTTTTAGCCCCCGCATCGAGGGCTTTGCGTTCAGCTTCCTGCAAAACAATCCCTTCTGCACATTTTTTTGCCGCGGCTAATGTGCCAAAATGCTGCGGCTGGTCATTGTTGAACAAACAAAAAGTGCCAAATTGGGGTTGAGTTACGGTTACCTGCGCCCGCTGGATTACACTCCCCATTACCGCGCCAAAGGCATTCGCGACGTCGGCATGCTCGGGCAAATGCAAGCCGATGTGCATTGACTCGGCGACCTCGCGATAATAACTGGCGGCTGGTGCACCCACTGCCACAATCGGATAGTCGCTGGCGAAATCGAGCTTGAACAGGGGGTTTACACCTTCAGTTTGGCCGCTTTGCAATACCATTTTGGTCAGTATTTCAGTTACGCCTTTGGTGCGCGCGCTATCTGAAAATTTGGATTCGTTCAACCCGACCTCGATCAGGGTTCGGCTGATAGTCGACTGCACCAGTTCATATACCTGCTGACAGGCCTGCTCAGCGTTATCGGCATCCCAGCGCCCGTAACCATACATGTAGCGCATCTGCCGCATCCAGATCCTGGCCGATAACTCAGCCGCTGGCTGGCTCCAGTGCGAATTAATACCCAATACATGCACAGCGTCGGAGGGCGTGAATCCACTATAAATAGCAAGACCGAGGCGTTTAAGACGCGCCATAGCCCGGGCATATTCGCGATTTTCGAGCACCAGCGCGTCGAGTTCCACGGGCGCTTCGGACAGCGAATCCCAGGCCTCGCGTTCGACCCGGTTTAACTGTTTGAGCAAAACCTGGTTATTTTCCAGACGCATCACGAAACGATTACTGCGTGCACTGACTATACCTTTTAACTGCGCTTCGAGTTTTGGTATGACCTCAGGATATAAATGTGCAAGCAAACTGGTCGGCACCACTCGCCGTGGCCCGATCATCAAACCCTTATGGCCGCCGAAACGGACTTCGCTGTCGCCGCCAAGACCAATCGAATTAACCCGCACTGCTTCGATCATCGGTTGCCAGTCGCCGATGGTTGCACCATCTTTGCAGAGTTCCGGCTGCCCATTGTTGATAATTGCGATGTCAGTAGTGGTGCCGCCCATATCGGCGACAATCGCGTTTTTCAGGCCACTCAGCGCGCAGGCGCCAATAACGCTTGCGGCCGGACCCGATAGCACCGTGCCAATTGGCTTTTCAATCGCATTCGCCATGCTCGCAAGCGATCCATCACCTTTGACGATCATCAATAGTGCAGTGATCTGATGACGCTCAAGTATCTCAGTTACCGATGCAATCAGCTCTTTAACCGGTGGCACCATGCGGGCATTTAACGCAGCGGTTAATGCCCGCCTCGGTGCACCTAGACTCGACGCCAGCTCGTGCCCACAAATTACCGGCATACCGGTGATTTCTGTAACCATTGCCTTGAGTTTATTCTCATGGCTCGAATTGCGCGTGCCAAACATGCTCGAAATAGCAAATGCCGACACCTGATCCTGTAGTTTAATAATCGCATTGCGTGCGCTATCTTCGTCAAGCACCTGATGTTCCTTGCCTACCGCGTCAAAGCCACCGTCAAGGATTACCACTAGCTGTGGCGACAGAATATCAAGTAGCCCGCTTTGCCTGACTTGTGCGTCGTTGTATCCCGGCAACAATACACAGACTGGAGCGCCCAGATCCTCTACCACTGAATTAGTCGTCAGCGTGGTAGACAGCGATACCATTGTGATTTGTTCAAGCAAAGATCCCGGTAACTTGTCGATTACATCGCCAATACCAATGGTCAAATCGAAGCGCGTGGTGAGGCTTTTTTCGGCCGCTACTATGCGCTTGTCGTCATCGACCAGAACCGCGTCGGTGAAAGTTCCACCGGTATCTATACCCAGGCGTAGGGACATTGACTCTACCTTTGTTTAGTACAACCGAAAATTATAGAATAAAACCACTTTGTAGTTCGGTGAACACGACCTTTTGCTGTTGCCCAGCGACATGGCTAAATCTGCCATATATCAGGAAACTGACGCTTGCGGTGAACCCCAGATATCAAACTTACCTTTGAGAACCAATTCGTGCTGGTAGATATGAATTTCGTTAATTCGCATTAGGGCATTTTTAACCTAGGAAACGCAGTTGGGCGCGAAAAAGACGCGTAGGTTATTGGCGTGCATAGTAAAATCAAATAATTTGTAGTTACCTACATGGACGTAGGGTATGCAGATAATGCAGGAGCGATTACCTGTCACCTTATTGGTGATGAGAAGTTATTTGGTTTTCTAGTGATGCGGCACTCCGATGCGTCAAGAGCTCGCTTAAAAGCGCCTACTTTTGGTGCGTGGACTTTCGTGATCCAACTGCGTTTCCTAGATTTAAGAATTCGTTTCGGTTTTGGAGCTGATAAGGCTGGATATTGCCAGTTTTAGTCCACTGGCGATAGCTGATACCATCTATATCTTTAACCTGAATCCGTAGGCCGCAACAGGATAGCTGTATTAATGTCTAAAATATGTGAGTTACCACCTTTTAATATCGATCAGGCTGCACGAGCTGTAAAGAACCAGTTCGGCATAGAAGCTTCTCTGCATGTTCTAAATGGAGAACGTGATTTAAATTATCTGGTTACCGCCGAAAGTGACCAATTTGTATTTAAAATTGCCAATCGCGAAGAATCTCACGCAATGCTTGAATGCCAGCACCAGGCTCTGCAACACCTGGCGACGCATCAGGTGGTACCGCAGTTAGCTTCAAGTATCGTATCGCTCAATGGTTCGGTAATAGAAACCATTAACAGTGATGATGGTGACAAATATTTTTGTCGCCTGCTACGTTATGTCGAAGGCCAGTTACTGGCCACAGTACAGCCCCAGTCAGTTGAATTGTTAATCGATATTGGTAAGACCCTCGCATTGATTGATCGTGCTTTGCATGGCTTTAACCACCAGGCTCTGAAACGACCCCTGCTATGGAATATGAATGATGGGCTAAATACAGTAGGGCGATTCAAACCGCTGCTCGACAACGTTTCGAAACGAAAACTGGTGGCACACTTCGAATCTCAATTTCACGCTACCGTATTGCCTTTATTAAAAAATCTGAGGACAGGCGTGATCCACAACGACGCCAATGACAATAACGTGCTGGTGTATGAGGACGACCGACAGTGCGTTAATAGTGTTATTGATTTTGGTGACATGGTGTATTCATGGCTCGCCGTTGAGCCCGCCGTTGCAGCCGCCTACGCCATGTTGGGGAAGGATGAGCCACTTGAAGTTGCAGCAGCTATTATTGGGGGCTACCACAACCAGCTTCCCTTACTCGAGCCAGAAATTAGCGCTCTATACCACTTTATTACTATGCGGCTTTGCATGAGCGTGTGTATCTGCGCATACCAGCGATCGGTTGAACCGGATAACAAGTATCTGAGTATCAGTGAGCAACCCGCCTGGGAATTATTGCATCGTCTGCGAGATATTTCGCCAGCTGCTGCGCTCGAAATCTTTCGTGACGCCTGTGTTAATCGCCAATCCAGATAAACCTCGCGCGATAGGCAATATCTGCACCTACTGGTTCGCGGATGAGCAACAGTCGAAGATGGGAGCCTGGAATAATATTGCTCTGCTGCAAAGTGAGTTGGTAGTTTTCCGGGTCAAAAATTGTGCTGTCCTCCCCGAAATGTACGGTAATCCGCTCGCCGACACTGATAACAAAATCGGGCTCTACACGTAATTCGAAACAGTAAGGTCGATCGGGGCACAGCTGTTCAACAAAACCGAGCAAATGCACCGGCTCATCCGCAAGGGTAAGGACGGGGTATGTAGAGGAAAATCCGACCAGGAACAGGCAGGCGTAGAAATGGCGTACTAGTACTCCTTCAATGATATATCTTAGGATGCAGCCAGTCAGGAAGCGGTTAGCTGCTAGGCGTGCGACCGCAGGACTAGCCATAGCTAATTCAAGGCAGCACAACACCGCAGATGACCGCTTCCTGGCTGGCCCTACGGGAGTGTCCCAAATTGGCCAATGTGCGTCGCCTAAAGCGCCTACTGTTGGTGCAGTCCTTGCAAAGGGCATGCCATTCCCTGCGGACTGCGCCTCGCCTAAAGCGCCTACTTTTGGTGCCTTGGCCAATTTGGGGCGCTCTGCATCCTAAGATATATCATTGAAGGAGTACCTGCATACTGCTTAGACAGATTTAATCCTTAGAAAATCCCCAATTCGGAAATTGGCGCGATTTTGGGATGTAAGCAAGTTTTAACCCAACACTCGTTTTCGATAGCTCTCACGATGCATATCGCAAATCTCGACACCAACACTTATTACGTTGGGCAGCCTGGGCTCGATATGTGCAAGTATCTTTTCGCTTAAATCGGCCTTTTGCAAATCATCGCGTCCGGACAATAAACGCACTGTTACATGCACGAATGAATCCCGGGTCGAACCGGTTTGATGATGCTGATAAGCAACTGCCCGTGTCTTGATATCGTATTCGGGAAACAGGCTCGAGCTCAGAGCACCTTGATAAGTTGCTTCGACCAACTCGCTGATCAAGATTTGATCGGCAACATCCGATGAATATTCAATTACACAATGCGGCATCTACATGTTCGGGTACGAAGGTCCCCCTCCCCCTTCCGGCACAGTCCAGTTAATATTTTGACTCGGATCCTTGATGTCGCAAGTTTTACAGTGCACGCAGTTTTGCGCGTTTATTTGTAAAGCTGGTTTACCGTCTAATTCGACGATTTCGTAGACCCCGGCTGGACAATAACGTTGCTCGGGCGCATCGTATTGCGCCAGATTGAGTTCAATCGGAATGCTTTCATCTTTCAGTTTCAGATGCGCGGGCTGGTTTTCTTCGTGAAAGGTACTCGATAGAAATACCGACGACAGACGATCAAACGTGACTTCGTTATCGGGTTTGGGGTAGTCGATTTTAGCATAGTTTTTCATATTGCCGAGTTGTTCATGATCTTTATGGTGCCCAAACGTCCAGGGCGCTTTTCCGCGTAAAACGTAAGATTCCAGAGCGCCATTGGCGAGACCCATCCACAGACCTTTTTGGAAAGCTGGTCGAATATTGCGCACTTTATGCAATTCGCTCCACAACCAGGTCTTTTTCAAATCGTCTGGATAGGCCGTGGCTTCGAGTGCTATCCCGGGATTCTCTTCATCGTATTCCAGTGGTAATAATTCGAAGACTGCCTCGGCGGCAACCATCGCCGATTTCATCGCGGTATGAGTTCCCTTTATTTTAGGCACATTGAGAAAACCGGCGGTATCGCCAATCAACAGACCACCAGGAAAGGTTAATTTAGGAATCGACTGAAAGCCACCCTCTGAGATCACGCGTGCACCGTAAGAAATGCGTTTACCGCCCTCAAAAGTCGGACGGATACTCGGATGATTTTTAAAGCGCTGGAATTCCTCGAATGGGCTGAGGTGCGGATTTTTGTAGTCGAGCCCGATGACAAAACCCAACGCGACCTGGTTATCCGAGATATGGTACAAAAATGAGCCGCCGTAGGTATCTGATTTCAAAGGCCATCCTATGGTATGTAGGGTACTGCCCTCATCGTGCATTTCGGGTTTAATTTCCCATAATTCCTTAATGCCGATGCCGTAGGTTTGCGGTTCAACACCATCACGTAAACCAAATGTCTCCATCAACTGTTTGCTCAGCGAACCACGGCAGCCTTCGGCGAAAATTGTCTGACGCCCGATCAGTTCTACGCCGGGTTCAAAATTATCGGTCGGCTCACCATCCTTGCCTATGCCCATGTCACCAGTAGCGACGCCGCGCACGGCACCCGATTCATCGTAAAGAATCTCCGCAGCCGCGAATCCGGGGAAGATTTCAACGCCCAGTTCTTCGGCCTGTTCGGCGAGCCAGCGGCAAAAATTACCCAGACTGATGATGTAATTGCCCTCGTTGTGCATCTGCGGCGGGGTTGGCATTGAGATCGCGCTGGTTTTAGTCAGGTATTGAAACTTGTCGGATTTGACCGGCACATCGAGCGGCGCGCCTTTGTCTTTCCAGTCAGGGATGAGTTCGTTCAGCGAGCGTGGCTCAAGCACCGCGCCCGATAAAATATGCGCGCCCACCTCAGAACCTTTTTCAAGAATACAAATTGTGAGTTCGCGTTGCTTTTCCTGTGCGAGCTGCGCGAGGCGGATCGCCATCGACAACCCAGACGGACCGGCACCGACTATGACCACGTCAAAATTCATTGCTTCTCTTTGCACAATTATCCCAGTATTAAAGTGTAGCGTAATCCACTATCAGCTATGGATTACTGGCGCAGAATTATAATCTAGTTTTATTCAATATCAGTATTAAATTTTTGGTTTCGGCCATTCAGGTAATCATGCATTTCACTGAATAAATCCTGCATCCTCGCAAACGTTCGATGGGCACCCTGCGCCAGCAATTTCTCCGCCTTCATCAATTCGGCATAACCAAATACTGTCATACCGGCTGCGACGGCCCCTTTTACGCCAATGGGACTGTCTTCAATGACCAGACAACGACTGGGATCAGCTACACCGGATGACTTGGCCGCATGCAGGTATATATCCGGGTGCGGCTTTCCTAGCGATACCTCGGAGCTGCTATATATATTGCCATCAAAATATTTTGTCAGACCGGTCTTGCCGAGAGTAGTCGCCATTTTTTCATGCGAACCACTTGAGGCAACACAATAGGGAATATTGATCGTTTGCAATACAGACTCGATACCATTTACCGCCTCTACAGATTCCTGCAAAGCCCGATTGATATCCTGTTGATATCTGTCAGCTAAAGTTGCTGAGGGCGCCACTCCGGTCATCGCTTCTACAATTTGAAGGCACTGGGCTTTAGAATGGCCGACAAAATGATCAAACATTTCTTCTAACGAAAACAGCAGGCCGCATTCCTCTTCGAGCACTTTTGCAAACACCGCATTGGCGACACGTTCGCTGTCTACCAGCACACCGTCGCAATCGAAAATAACCAGATCAAAGTTGCTTTGCATTAATTTTATTTAACAGGTAGATGGAAAAATATCGACCATAACGCGACTGCAGTTCGGGCAATTTCCAGTCGTCGCCGGTCACCTGATGGCGACACAATGGACTACTACAATGGCATTCGAGAAAATAATCGTCCGATCGCTCCATCGAATAATCGTGACAAAGTTCCTCGCCCACTTCTATATCGCGCATCGCGACGTAGACAATTTGGCCCTTGAACCCGATATTCGGGTCGCAGGAATGATTGATAAAAACGCTCATATAGTCGATCTCGTCAGGACTGGTCGGAGACAGGTAAAAATCGTCATCAATTTGCAGCGCTAAATCACCAACCTCGACATTGATTCGATTCATATCGGCACGCGTGACAATTTGCCCATATTTTATCGCCACGATTTCATCCTTGTCGATCTTTTCGAGCGCGACCACGCCACGACCGCTGAGTGTATCGTCGCGAACTTCTATTTTAGGCGAGCGATAGGTTTTCATTGAGTAAGTGGGTTAACCCTGAATCTCATCACGATCAAATACGGCCATCATTGTACCGATCATACTCGCGATGAGTTTCCTGCTGTCACCCTGGTGAGCATAAATTTCACCCTCGGTAACTGTTATATTGCGTCCGGGTTTTTTGACCTGGCCGATTGCTTCGAAACGGTCTCCCTGCGCTGGTGATAATAAATTGATTTTGAATTCTATGGTCAACACTGCGGCATCGGCCGGCATCAGTGAAAACGCCGCGTAACCACAGGCGCTATCGAGTATTGTGGAGACGATCCCAGCATGAATAAAACCATGTTGCTGAGTCAGTTTAGAATCGAATGGAAACTCGATCACCACTTCCCCCGGCGCAATTCGAGTCAGCGAAGCACCGACTGTTTGCATCGCGTTTTGTCGATTGAAGCTATCGACAACGCGTTGCTCGAAGTCCGAGTTTTTCGGTTTAAATTGGCCTGACAAAAATTATACCGATTAGTTAGTCGGCTCCTTTTTGATGATGTTTGTCGCCAGGGCAATCATCGATGATAAATCGGACAGATTCGCTGGCACGACGAGCGTGTTACCTTCTTTAGCGATATTTCCAAATTGCTCGAGATAGTCTTCGGCGACTCGAAGTTGCATCGCCGATTCGCCGCCTTCTTCGTTGAGCGACTTGGCGACTCTGCTCAGGCCTTCCGCTGTCGCGCTAGCGATCGCCAGGATCGCTGCTGCCTCACCGTCGGCTTCATTGATTTGCTGTTGTTTTACTGCCTCGGATTGCGCGATAACCTGGCGTTTTTCGCCTTCGGCCTCGTTTATTCTCGCATCGCGTTCACCTTCTGAGGTCAAAATAACCGCGCGTTTCTCCCGTTCAGCGCGCATCTGCTTTTCCATCGCACTCAATACTTCTGCCGACGGACTGATATTTTTAATCTCGTAACGTAATACCTTAACACCCCAGGGGTCGGTGGCCTTGTCGAGTTCGGTAACCACATTAGCGTTGATCGACGCCCTTTCTTCGAAGGTCCGATCCAGGCCTATTTTACCGATTTCACTACGCAGGGTAGTCTGCGCGAGCTGCGAAATCGCGAACTCATAATGGGTGATGCCATACGAAGCTCGTTCCGGGTCTAGTACCTGAATATATAACACACCATCAACACCGACCTGAACATTGTCGTTGGTAATACAAATTTGTTCGGGTATATCAAAAGCCAGTTCCTTGAGGCTATGTCGATACGCAACACGCTCAAAAAATGGAATCAATATGTGGAACCCCGCTCGCAGTGTGCGGCTGTATTTACCCAGGCTTTCTATAACAAAGGCACTTTGTTGTGGCACCACCACCGCCGTTTTGGCGATAATAATGATTGCGATAATCGCGATCGCTATGGCTACCCAAAATGTTACATTTTCAAAAAACATCATTCCCTTTCCTCACTATTGATTTGTATTTTTTCTATCTTTAAAGTTAGACTTTCGACACTGTGAATACGCACCTTTTCACCATTTTTCAACGAATCAGCGCTATTGTTCAAAACGGTCCATGTGGTTCCGCGATAAGGCATTCGGCAGCTTTCACCAGGGCCTAAATCCTCCTCCAGTTTTATAGTTTCACCCGCCGGGCCTGTTTCATAACCCGCACCACTGCTACCGCGTAATTTTTTATACAGTTGCCCGCGAAATAAAACCATCGCCGCCAGCGACAACCCGGCGAACAACATCCACTGAGCCCAGAATTCGAGACTCACGCCAAACTGTTCAACAAGGCCGACTATGATAGCTGCCAGACCGATAAACACCAGATAGAAGGCCGCGTCAATAAACATCAACTCGGAACCGAACAACAAAGCACCAAATATTATCCAACCCCACCAGGGCATTTTTATCTCCTTAAGTTATCCAACGCAACTTATTAAAATTTAATCTGCAGGAATAGATTCTATCTCAGGGTGCTTCATAGTCCTAATCGTTATCCGTTAAGCCCGCACCGGCACCTGCGCGTGATTCATCGGTTGCCGGAGCGTAGGTTTTAAATGCTAGAGCGTCAATTGTTTTCCAGGCTTTTGCGTCGACAGCATAAGCCATTGTCGATGGTAACTGCTTTGGCGAGGAGTCAGCATTCTGGGTACATTTAACCGAATCGGTAGTTGCGAGTAGTAAGTCGTCAGTATTGCCTTCGATGCTTATTCCATTTTCGTAACAACTGACGGCAACACCGGCCCAACTGATGGTGAAAACCGTTTGATGGCAACGCGCTGCCTGACCGACTGTAGCAGCGAGCAAAATTGGATAGGCCACCGAGCCCAACTCGAATACCTTTCCTTCGAGCATTTGCTTTGATCGATCTGCCAGGGCTGCGCCGCCAATAATTGGACAAATAATACCCGAATCAGCTTGCCAGACCTGCTGGCTACAGTCGGGTATAAAACTACGATAATCCTGCTCATTCAGATTTTGTAAATGCGCGACCAGACACTCCGGCCCCGGAAGATTAAATGCTGCCAGCCAGCGCGCTGCTTTACCGGCTTCTTCGGTGGTTCCCCACTCTAATTGAACCGCTCTTGCCGCCTTTCGCAGATAAAACTCGATTTCGGCCAGCGTATGCTTTTCATTCATGACACCACCTCCAGCCATTCGTGTGGAAAGGGTGCATCCTGATACATACAAATACGCACCCAGCGATCAGAGCGCGGATCAAATTTGGTAGCACCAAAAAACGACAGCTTGCAGCGCAATAAATCGATTGGCAACATCTCAGCAGAAAGCAAATTATCCTGTATCTCAGAATAAGGGTGAGTTACCAGATTTTGTACGCGTCTTAGCGTATGACGATGCTGCGGATAGGTCAGGAGAAAATCAGCGACGGTTTCTTTGCCGTTCCACTGGCCTAAATCCTGATCCAGTTGTTTAATAAATAAACCGATGCCAAGGGGCTGTTCATATTCGGCACCAGGCTCATCGAAGCGTTCGCCGACCCGAGGTTCGAGTTTCTCAGCTGAGGTATACCAGAAACGTGCGCGATTAGCTTTTTCATCGTAATCGACCGATGTTGCCCAGTCACACTGGGATTCAATGATTTCTCGAACCTGTGCAATTTTCATCGCACCGTCAATAAAAAAACTAAAGTGCTCGTCGGCATCCATGCACTGACTCAATCCATCGATCAGCTCACCGTAGGGTTCTAGCAATAAAGATACGAGTAGCTCCTGCCCCTCAAGCGACAGATTATTCTCAGCCCAGCAGTAAAAGCGATCCCAGGGACGCTTATCGTTGAGCAATTCTTTGTTCATGTAGGTGGCCATCAATTTCAAATCGGCTTTGAGTAGCTTTAGTTTTTCGATTTGAATCGGATGCTCGGAGTGCCATTGCGAAACATTAAACTTTGCCGCTTCGAAGTGCTGTTTGAACACATCAATAGCCATTTTGCTCGCTTCGGCTAGCGACCGAACTCGCGCTATAGCTTCTTCTCGCGCCTGCATCCAGTTATTCAGCAAAGCCGGGTGATTGATAAGAAACGGCGCCATGCCCAGGCCGGTAGAATTACCAACACCGATACGCCGACGTAAATCGGGATCGAGCACTACAGCGTTATCACCACTGGCAGCTTTGGCTATATGTTCAACCAGATCGATTGAAAACGCTCGCGTCAACCATACGGATAGCATCTCGGCCTGGAATGGGCCGTTCAATTCGGGACGGTCGCAAATTGTGAGTCGATCTGCTGCACCGAATTTGCCTGAACCATAAACCGCGGTAGTTCGCACCAGATAACCTACCGCCTCTACTTGCTCTCGATCAGGTTGCTGCCCGGCAGCAAGGCGTTCCACCACATGCTGCCACAGACGCACCGACCGATTCGCTCGTGACAGGCTGAGCTCACTGTCGCTAATTCGTCCTGCTTCCTGTTTCGGTACGTTTTGTTCGAGCCTGTCCAGATCTGCGGTCGTCGGTATTCCATCAAATAGCGCAAAAGATGCATCCCAGGCGGTCGCGATTACTCGATCAGATCGCATTTCATCGGCTAAATAATGAGAAAAGGCAACTAACGAATAACTGCGTACGGGCCCAGTGACGGTATAGACTGCACGACCGAAGCCCTCGTCACTAATTTCCCAAACTATCCGTTTAAATTGCCACTGTTCTTTTTTCAGGCGACGTAACAGGGTACGCATGAATGATAGTCGCGTTTGGTGAAAGCTTCCCATTCGCGCGAGTTTCATCACGGCTTCGGGTGGTCGCCTGTAATTGGCCGCTTCCGGCATAAAATTCAATTCAGCAGCACTCATTTCAATTTATTTCAAACAGGGCCAAAATTTTCGTCAAAAAATCTCAACCAGTTGTTTCCCATTATTTTCGCAGTATCATCAGCGTTAAAACCAACATCAAGCAGGCCTTGCTCGATATTGCCGAAATCGCGATTATCGTTAAACCAGTCGGGCATTGGTGGGAAGCCTGCATTGCTGGCCGAGCCTTCACCATAATCAATCTTCTTCGTCCAACGTCCGACGCGCATCCACTCGACGACTGAATCGGGTTGGTCCTGGCATAAGTCTGATCCCAGGCCGATATGATCGACGCCCATCAACTCCGAGGCCCGGGCGATCATTTCACAAAAACTTTGCAGGGTGCAATTACCTTTATCTTTCAGATGATGTGGATACATGCTGAAACCAAGCATACCGCCACTTTCACCGAGGCCTTTCAATACGGCGTCAGACTTATTGCGTAGTGCTGGTTCCCAAAAGCCAGGGTTGGCGTGGGTGATTACAATCGGGCGCGAACTGATTTCCATCGCTTCCAGTGTCGAGCGCTCAGCCGAGTGGCTCATATCGACCACCAGGCCGACGCGGTTCATCTCTTCAATAACTTCCCTGCCCATACGCGTAATGCCGGTATCGTCGGTCTCGTAACAACCAGTGCCTAGCAGCGACTGATTGTTATAGGTCAACTGCATGAACCGGGCTCCCAGCGTATGCAGTATTTCAACCAGACGAATATCGTCTTCCATCGGCGACGGATTCTGGAAACCATAAAATATTGCAGTACGATTAGTCTTGCGCGCAAGACGCACATCGTCGCCGGTTTTGCCCTGAAATATCAACTCCGGAAAGCGTTCAAACCAACTATTCCATTGTTCAATATTGGCTACGGATTCACGAAAATTTTCGTGATAAGCAATTGTCACATGAACTGCATCAACCTGACCTTCCCGCATTTGTCGGAAAATGCTTTCCGACCAGTTAGCGTATTGCAGTGCGTCGATTCGATAATGAACCTGGCTCATAATTTCACCTTTATTAATAAGGAGTACCCGAGCTGATATAAGATGTTTTCACATGAGTATAAAACTCCTTGGCGTACTGTCCCTGTTCGCGTGGACCGTAAGAGCTCTCGCCACGACCACCGAAAGGCACATGGTAATCGGTGCCGGCTGTTGGCAGGTTCACCATCACGCAACCGGTTTTAACATTGCGACGGAAATGCGTCGCGCGTGCCAGGTTGGTAGTGATAATGCCCGAGGTCAAACCAAAACGGGTGTCATTCACCGTTTGCAGGGCTTCGTCATAGGAGTCGACCTTGATCACACAGGCCATCGGTGCGAATAATTCTTCGCGATTCACCTGCCAGTTGTTTTGCGTACCAGAGAAAACGCCGGGCGTCATGAAATAACCTTCGGTTGCTCGCTCGACGCGCTCGCCGCCACATAGCAATTCGCCACCTTCTTTTTTTGCCAGCTCAACGTTTTCAAGATTTTGTTTCAGCTGCGATTCGCTGGCGACCGGTCCGATTTGTGTACCCGCTTCGAGTGCGTGGCCCACCACCATATTCTTTGCACCGTCGACCAGACGTTCCACGAATTCATCATGGATGTCCGAATGAACAACCAGCCGCGATGACGCAGTACATTTCTGGCCGGTGCTACCAAATGCGCCACCGAGCGCACAGACTAGCGCCGTATCTAGGTTGGCATCGTCCATGATAGCCAGCGCATTCTTGGAACCCATTTCGAGTTGTACCTTAGTGAAATTTCCGACCGCACATTTGGCGATTTCACGACCCACCGGTACCGAACCGGTAAAGCTGATCGCATTTATCATCGGGCTTTCGATCAACTCCTGACCGATGCTGCTACCCGAGCCCATGATCAAACTGAAGAGTCCTTTGGGCAAATCCTGTTTGGCAATGATGCGCGCGAGCGCGACAGCCGAGGCAGGTACTATGTTCGCCGGTTTCCAGACCACTGCATTACCAAAGGCTAGTGCCGGTGCGATTTTCCATACCGCTGTTGCCATCGGGAAATTCCACGGCGAGATAATTGCGACCGTGCCAATCGGTTCGCGACGCACATCGACTTCTATACCCTCGCGGGTTGACTCCGCGTTGTCACCAATCTGGCGTAGGACTTCGGCGGCATAATAGGTAAAAAACTGCCCCGAACGATAGACCTCGCCCTTGCCTTCGGGCTGGGTTTTGCCTTCTTCACGCGCCAGTAAGGTACCCAGTTCTTCACAATTGGCGATGAGCTCGTTACCGATATTCATCAGCATGGTGTACCGCTTTTCGAGACCGGTTTTGGCCCATTCTAGCTGAGCTTCTTTCGCTACAACCAGCGCACGCTGCAACTGCGCGGAATCGGCTTGCGCATACATGCCTATGGTATCTGACAGATCCGAAGGATTGATGTTTGCGATTTCACTGGCACCGGCGACCCATTCACCTGCGATAAAATTATGGTTTGCTTCAGCCATTGGCCGGCCTCGATTAAAGATTAATTTGAATGGCTGTTACCATAAATGCGTGTTAAATTTCAGTCAAACTTAATTTTCTTATATGAATTTCAAATTAATTGAAGTCTAGATATGAATATTAAACTCGAACATTTGCGAGTCTTCGTCGCGGTCGCTGAATCCGGTGCAATCGCTAAGGCAGCAGAACAGATTGGCCGAACCACCTCGGCAATTTCAATGACCCTGAGCCAGATCGAAAATCAGATTGGCGGCAAGCTATTCGATGGAGAACGTAAATCAAAACTAACCCCGCTGGGTAGCTATACCCTACAACAGGCAAAGCTCTCGGTCGATCAACACCAGCGCACGATCAACGACATTCGTCGCTTTGCCAGCGGTGAGGAGGGCTTAACCAAAATTGCCGTCGTGCCTTCGGTGGCGACTCGCCTGTTACCCGAAGCCATCGACCGCCTTCGTCGGCAGTTACCGCGTCTCGAGGTCGACATTCGTGATATCGACAGTGGCGCAATCCACGAGGTGGTTAATTCGGGTCTGGTCGATTTTGGCCTTTGTCGAGAGTGGTTTTGGCGTCACTATATTACCCGCGCTCTCTCGACCACCGAGAGATACTTTTAGCGCTTTACCAATCGCCAATCTAGCAATGAAACGCGAGCTGTTTATCTTAAAACGCAAAGCCGCGAGCTTAAGCCCGATTGATTTACGATTGATTGAAGTAATTCGAGAGTCGGTGACAGCGCTGGTACTGGACTGAAGCGCTACTCCAGAACCAGGGTTTCGCCAATCTTTCAAAACATGGCTTGATTGTCATGTCATCTCAAAAATTATTCCCTGGAAGATGCCAGCAGGACAAATTGTATGGTATAGAGTACTTATCTTGATTAACAGGCTGTAACAACTTTGGACATAGTAACTCAGGGCCTGCTAGGCGGCCTGGTAGCGCAGGCTTCCTCCGAAAAGGCAGAGCTACGCATCGCTACTACCGCAGGCTTCGCTGCTGGGTTACTGGCTGACATTGACGCCCTGATAGGTTCCGCCGAAGATCCCCTACTGAATATAGAATTTCATCGGCATTTTACTCATTCCTTGATTTTTATACCGATAGGTGGCCTGCTCGCGGCATTCATTCTCTGGCCCTTTCTGCGACGACGGCTAACATTTGGTCGACTCTATTTTTTTAGCCTGCTCGGTTATGCCACCCACGGACTCCTGGACGCAACCACCAGTTACGGTACCCAATTGCTACTACCTTTTAGTGATGAGCGTATCGCCTGGCGAATCATCGCTATCGTCGATCCTGCTTTTTCCCTAATTTTGATCATCGCAATCATCTTCGGGTGGCGCAATCGCAAGGCCCTGAATGCTCGCGCAGGACTGCTGCTTGCCGCTGGATACCTGCTGTTCGGTGTCTGGCAGCATGATAATGCTGGCGAAGCGACACAGCGACTAGCCGAACAACGCGGCCACCGGGTCGATCGATTTCTGGTTAAACCAACCATGGCTAATCAGGTGCTTTGGCGCTCGGTTTATGAAAGCGACGGCATATTCTATGTTGACGCCATCCGCCTGGGGCTTTTTTCGAATAATCAAATTTATGAGGGTGGCCAGGCAAAACGCTTTAAGCTTGAACGCGACAGACCTAATCTCGAACAGGACTCTGCCCTGCGACATGACATCGAGCGTTTCCTGTATTTCTCCAATGACTTTGTAGTCGCCGATCCAGATCGAGAGAACGTATTAATCGACCTGCGGTATTCGATGTTACCAAACAGCTTAAAGCCGATTTGGGGCATTGATATGAGTGAGGCCTCGTCGACGCGGCACGCGCAGTTTGTTAACTATCGGGATCGGGATGAATTTACGCGAGAGCGATTTATTGGGATGGTGTTGGGAAATTAATTACCGTTATTGCGGGTCAGGCCTGCAATAACAGACTTTGGGGAATTCCTGAACTTTAACTTATCTAAAGTAAATTCCCTTGCCGAGGCCCATCCCGCACCTCAGGCGCTTCCAGATCCAGCAAAAACTTCTTGCGCCAGATGCCACCCCCAAAACCCGCTAGACCACCATCTTTGGCAATCACCCGATGGCAGGGAATGACAATCGCAATGTGATTTTTGGCATTTGCGCTGGCGATAGCACGCACAGCTTTGGGCTTGCCGATTTTATCCGCCTGCTGTTGGTAAGAGCGGGTTTCGCCGGAGGGGATCTGCAATAACGCTTCCCAGGCCAGTTTCTGGAAATCGGTGCCACGTACATCGAGTGGTAAATCGAAATCACGACGCTCACCGGCAAAATATTCTTCCAGTTGAGTTTCTACTCGATCCAGAATGGTTGATTTACCTTTTACGAACTTTGCTTTCATCTGTTTTTGCAATTGTTCGATTTGACCGTCAATCATTTTACGGTCGGTGAATTCCAGGAAACAAAGGCCTTTATCACTGGCCCCGGCGTACATAGGGCCAAGCGGTGTTGAAAATTGACTGAGGGTAATCATCGATTGATGGCGCGATTGCGAAGGGCTTAGGCCAGTCACATTGCGAAAAGCCGCATGAAATCCGCTCAGGGATTCGTAGCCGCTATCCATCGCCGTGGTGGTGACATCCTGCTGGTGTTTCATTTTTTCGAAAGCCCGATTAATGCGTAAAGCCTTCACATAGGCGTGGAATGTCATGCCGTAATTTTTCTGAAACCAGCGACGCAACCGCGTCGGTTCGATGTGTCGTGCACGAAGGTCTTCATCTTTGAAGCTGTTTTCGGTATTGGCATGAACTTCGTCTAATAACTGTTTAAGCCAGTCAGGCGCCTGGCCGGATTTTTGCAGCGGCGCGCATATCTTGCAGGGTCGGTAGCCTGAGTCCATGGCATTTTGAATCGAGTCGAAATAATCAACATTTTCCTTTTTCGGATTACGCGCGGTGCAACCGGGTCGACAAAAAATACCGGTGGTTTTGACCCCGAAATAAAAAATTCCGTCGAGCTGGCTATCGCGATTAAGCAACGCCTGATACATGAAATCCCTGTCGGGAAGTGCTTGTTGATTCATTCTAGTGCTCGTCAGTTACTATCGTGTGACTATTATATGAATCAATTTGACCATCGCATCCGAAAAATCGACAGGTAATTATTAGCGAGAGGGTTTACTTCCACTTAGGTTTAAACGCTTCGGGCCTCGGGTATCGTGAAGTAATATCAAAGCGCGTCAAATCCATATGGCTACGCGTATATTCCTCGGAAGCATTGCACGGTGGATCATAATCCCAGCTCTGATAGCGACCGATGCGTAAAGCGGCATGTACGGCCCGCCGATGTTGCTGATTGTCGATTACTGTTTGCTGTAAGACTTCGGCGTCCCAGTAAGCCGATGCTTCACGCTTGAAGTCTTCGAGCAAATTGCTTTTTTCGCCCGCTGCGAGGTTATGGCACTCATTCGGGTCAGCTTCCAGGTCGAACAATTGATCTGCATCGGTGATGCAGGATATAAACTTGTACTGACCTCGGCGAATCATCAGCATCGGAGCGCCTGTACCTTCAGCGAGATATTCGCTGACACAGCTACCAGGGTCGTTGCTAGCGTCACCATCGCATAGCGGCATCAATGATCGACCGTTTAGTGGATCAATCGCAAGGGGTTTGGAGACACCCGAGCCTTCGTGGGCAATATCGATTAGTGTAGGCAATACATCGACCTGCGCCACCGGCGTTTTAATTCGACGCGGCGCATAGCGCTCGGGATGGTGGATGATCATCGGAATTCGGCACGACCACTCACGGAAAGACATTTTATACCAGAGCCCGAATTCACCGAGCATATCACCGTGATCAGAAGTGAAGATGATGGTGGTATTCTGCGCCATATCGCATTCTTCGAGTGTTGTGCGCAAACGTCCGAGCCATTCATCTATATACGAGACGTTGCCGTAGTAGGCACGTCGCGCATTAATAATTTCTGTCTCATTGATTTCAACGGCATCCAGCGCAATCACTTTTTCCAGACGTTTGTTGTGCGCATCCTGCTGGTCACTCGGGGGTCGCGCTACAGACGGTAGCGCAATATCGACATTGTCGTATAAGTCCCAGTATTTTTGGCGAGTAGCGTAGGGGTCATGGGGATGAATAAAACTGGTGACCAGACACAATGGACGACTATCTTCATCACGCGCATGATTATAAATCGCACGCATCGACTGCGCTCCCACCTCGTCGTCGTATGCCATTTGGTTGGTGATCGCCGCAACTCCCGCCTGCTTGATACTCGACATATTGTGATACCACAGATCGATGCGCTCGTCGGGATTTGACCAGTCCGGCACCCAGCCAAAATCGGCCGGATAAATATCGGTGGTCACCCGCTCTTCGAAACCATGTAGTTGATCCGGACCGACAAAATGCATCTTCCCCGAGAGGCAGGTTTTGTAGCCCATCAGGCGCATATAATGGGCAAAGGTCGGCATGGTGGCGGGCATGTAGGCGGCGTTATCGTATCCGCCGCACTGTGAAATATTCTGCCCGGTCATGAACGCGTAACGTGCCGGCGTACATAACGGGCTACTGCTATAGGCAGATTCGAAAGTAACACCTTGCTGCGCAAGTTGATCAATATTAGGACTTTTAACCGTCTGGTTACCATAACAACCGAGCGCCAACGCAGTCAGCTGGTCAGCCATCACGATCAGGATATTCTGATTTTCGCGCTTTACGTACTTAACCATTGTTTGCCTTTTTTCGAGGAGACCGGCTAAAGTTCGTTTTTGCCGTCGAAAACCATCACTTCAAGATCCGCAGTATTCAGGTCTTCAATACATCCCAGATTGACACGCATGTGGCCTGGCATGCGCAGCATTTCATTGTGTGTATAAATGCCGCAGTTTTTACAGAAATAATGTTTCGCGATTTTACTGCCGAACTGATAGAGACCAATATCATTATCGTCGGCTTGCACATTTAAATTTTCCATCGGAATCGCTTCGGACGACATCATCGCTCCCTTGCGAGAACAGATAGAGCAGGTGCAGCGAATCCCTTTGCTTATTTCTTCGCCATCGTAGGAAAATTTGATCGCGCCGCAATGGCAGGATCCTTCGTAGTGTTTACTCATTGCAACCTCTGTTTTCTTTGTTCAAATCTAATATTTAATTATCGTCATCGGTAAAATTAACATCCCAATGCGAACCATCGCAAAATGGTTTGTTTTTTGAAGCCCCGCATCGGCACAAGGTACAATGCGTTTCGGAAGCACCTTTGCCTTTCTCTGTATCGAGCAAAACTACCTTTCCCTTCACTAGGTAAGGGCCGTCTGGTGCTATAAAAATAGACGCCTCGCTAATGACACGAGTTTCACTTTCGTCCTCAAGGCTATAACTCAGGGCTCCCGAGGGACACTGATTAACGATGTCGATAATCTTCTCAATGCTCGCCCCTTCTGGATCGACAAACGGATCCTGGCGGTGGCGAAATACTGCGGGCAAGCCTTCCGTGCAATACCCGGCATGGGCGCACAGACTGCGATTATCATGTATGGTTATTTTCTTGCCGTGATAGGTATCGAGCCTGTCTTTGCCCGAAGCCAGCTGATTTTCGCTGCTAAATCCGATTTTTTTGTGCGTACCGTCGCAGAAGGGTTTATTCGCCGACTGACCACATCGACACAAACCCATTGCTTCCTTGCATTCTACCGAACCTTCGCGATTACTGAAATCCTCTAAATCCTTGACGATATAAGGACCATCCTGCGCCGCTTTGATGGTAACCGGTTGATTCATGAATCACCTCCAGTGAAAATATCTAAAGAACGTTTGACCGTTAAAAAGCACCTAAGTAGCCTGTCGGGCTTATTTGACCGCAGTGAATAAGAAGCGATTGACGCAGAAAAAATAGGCATCCTGCGCTACCAACTCCTGCACCTGCTGCTGCCACAAATCGGATTCCTGTCGTGTAATCGCGCCATGTTTGACTGCATTTTTAGTGAACCATTCCAGCATGCTGGAAGAATAATTATTGCCGCTAAAGCTCGTATTGATAATCGGAATCGCCTCAACTTTGATAGCACTGAAGCCCTGCTGACGAAGCAGTCTGCCGATTTTTACCGGTAAATTCGGACTCTCGACAGCATTGTCCCAGGCGTCCAGAATTCTGCGCGTCAGCGAATCATCCAGGCTGTTAAACACCACACCACGCCAGTCGGTTTCGAGCACGGCAATACGCCCATGCGGTTTCAGTACGCGATGTATTTCCGCTAGCGCGGTTTCAACTTGTTCAACATAGAGCAATGTCTGGGTGCAACTGACAACATCAAAGCTATCCGACTCAAAGTCAAGCGACTCCACACTTCCCTGTTGCAACTCGACGTTGCTGAGGCCCCGGCAACGCTGAACTGCTACTTCAAGCATATCAGCGCTGAAGTCAACGCCTACGGCTCGCCCTTTATCACCGATCGAAAGCGCCATTTGCTCTAATAATAATCCGGTGCCGCAACCTGCATCTAGTACCTGTTCACCCGCCTGAAGCGCCAGTGCATCCAGGGTCCGATTTCGTTGGTTGATAATTTCGGGTGTCAGGTAACTGCGTTCTATATCCTGTGCAGCCTGCCTGTCATAAGTAACCATTAGTTATACGTCGGTCATGCCGGTGATTGACACGCCCGCTTCATCCGAGAGGCATAGCTCCAGGCCTTGTTTGTAGTATTTGGATGCCTTATCTTTTTGTTTTAACTGACCGCCGAGTAATTCTGCTAACACCAGGCAGCTCGCCGCCATCGGTTTCGCACCGATACTCGCCTCCAGATAATTTTGCGCCTTACCCCAGAGCCTGGCACGAACGCAAATTCGTCCCAGTGCCAGCAACAGGTCTTCATTTTTAGCGTAATCTTCTAGCCATTTTTCGGTGCGTTTCAATTGTTCACCCGGGTCGCTGGCATTGAACAACCCATACGCCTCGACGAGTCGATTGTCCCATTTTTGTTCCAGCGACCTGGTAATTAATTGCTCGACACTCGCGCTATTCGATGTCGCTCGATTACTTAACTTAATGTAATAAAGAATTAAATCTGCATTGGTTTGAGCAGACCTGGGGATTTTTGCCCAGGCATTTTCCAGCGCCTGCTGGTTGTTTTTCGCTGCGGCCAGGAATCCACGGTAGGACTTTGATTCCATGTTTTTCAATATGCTTTCTTTAAGCAATTTATTCTTGCGGATATCAGGGAGCAATTCGACTAACGACTGCCAGTCTTCCAGTTCGAAATAAACCCGCGCGAGCAGTCTCGAAACATGATTGTGGCGTGGTGCGATGCTTTGTAAATGTTGCAAGGTGGCAAGCGATTGCTCAAGTTGCTGATGGGCTAGTTGTAGCTCGGCCTGGGTTACGCCAATTGCTATTTCGGCTTCAGGTCTGGCTTCATGCGCCGCCTTGAGATAATTGTCGCGTTCATCATGTTTTCCCTGTAACTGTGCCGCACGCGCGGCGGCAAGATAATGTAATAGAGGACTCTCACTAAAATCGACCAGCTTAACCAGATTCGATTCCGCCTGTTCAAAACGCCCTTCCGCCAGGTCGATCAAGCCCTGATTCAATAGTTTGCGGGCTTTTCCGAAGCGCCGATTTTGCGAGTGTTGTTTCATAGAATTAGGCAATCGCCAGAATCCGCGAAAAAATCTGATCGCAAAATAAATCACCACCATCGCTAAAATTAACACCACGATTCCGAAGGCAAGGCTGGTCTCGAGCGAGTAATCGCGATATTTGATTAGAACAAAACCAGGGTCATCCTTCACCAACAGCACCGCAGCGAGCGCGATGATAACCAGGAACAGAATGCGTAGCAGCCATTTAACCATTTGCGGCCCCCTCATTTCCGTTTAGCTGCGGAGCGTTCTCGCGCTTACTCATAATTCGTTTCAACAATTCTAGCGAGCCGCTGATATCCGGCTTTTCCGGTCGCACCGTCGCCTTTTGCAATTCCAACAACTGGGCATAAAAATCATTGTTAGCAGCATCGTCAAGGTTGTAAAACTGCTTGAACAGGCGCAGGTTTTCTTCCATCAAACTACGGAACTGGAAATTGTCTCGTTCGAGAACCGACCAGCGGGCCAGTTTCAAATTGTCTTGCATAGTTTGCTCGATATCCACCACCAACGCTTCGGTTTGCGTCGGCGGGGTTTGTTCTTTTTTTACACTAACCTGCGAGGAGATAAAAGATACCACTCGCTCAACGATGGTCTCGTCGACCGCGACCGTAGCTTGTGTTTCATTACTATCCAGGTTGGTATCGGTGCGCGATAAATAACCCGGCGTAAGTGCTTTAATTTGTCGACTCAATTGCGATAACAGCAGGGTCATTCCGACCAGATCGGGGCGCGAACGGGTTTTCAGAATCGCAATTTCATCGCTGATTTGAACTCGAACCGGTAGCAGGCCCGGGTCGGCAGTGGCGGCAATTTTGTCGCTGGCCGCCTGTAGCGTAATCGCAGCACCTTCGAAATCGTTTTCGAGAATTAATTTGTGCTGTGCGATACGCATCAGGTATTCCACTTCAGCGAGTTGCCAGCCGCTTTCGTCGCGGCCATAGAGATCGTAAAGTTTTACGGTGGCTTCCTGCAACGCCTGCTGTTGCAACTGCAATTCGCTAAGCTGACTAGCCGAATTACCGATGCCAGACTCAAGTGGCGCCAGTCGTTGTTGTAATTGGGCCATATCCACCTTACTGGCTAATCGTTGCTGCAAGCTGGCAATGGTGTTATTTTTTTGCTGTTCGA
The DNA here is from genome assembly GCA_964196115.1 of uncultured Gammaproteobacteria bacterium. Lineage (GTDB taxonomy): Bacteria > Pseudomonadota > Gammaproteobacteria. The sequence continues at coordinate 7,651 of CAXMRQ010000020.1, read as the reverse complement.
GTTTTTGCTGCATCTGCCAGTAATAACCGGCAGCGGCCACTAGGGCGATAATTAATAGCAGATTGAATACTCCGAAAAAAGGAAAGCCACGGGATGCTTTGGCCGGCTTTGCTGGTTTTGAATCTGCCTTGGGCTTCGCTGGTGGCGCATTTTTTTCAATCTTCGCTTCTGCTTCCATCTTAGTTGTAGCCGTTATCTGATCCTGTTTTTCTGCATCGGTGTCGGGCTTGTCAGGTTTTTGCCCTGTGTTTTCGTCAGGCTCGGTGTTTTCAACCGGCCCCGTATTTTCGATAGGCTCTGCATTTTCGACGAGCACGCCGCTTTGCGAACCAGTCTTTTCGTCGGACGCATCCGCTTTGACGATAGCCTTGTTGCCAGATGGTTTTTGTTTACTCATAAATTTAGATAGTCTGCTTGCGCGCCCATTCGTTGATAGTCAGTTGTATGCCTTCATCATCAGCGACTGCGGCAATAATGGTAATAGCATTATGTCCCAGATTTACAGCCGATTCACGCATTCTTTCGCTGATTAATAACCACGGAATATCGAGCAGTTTACGGCGCAGGTGGCCACTAGTGAGGTTTAAAATATTGTTCATACCTTCATTGCTGGTAAAAACCGCTAATGTTGGAAACCTCTGTTTTGTCAGTTGCGCAAAACAGTCTGCATCATAATCGGGGATTTTTCGACGATATACTTCACAATAGTCCACCGATGCACCACGTTTTCGAAGTTCATCACCGAGTAGATTACGCCCCTGCTGGCCACGAAAAATAAGTATATTTTTGCCAGCTATCTGTTGCAGTTCGGCCGCTGCCAACAGGCCTTCGCTATTATAAGGCCGCGACTGTATTAATCGTCCGTCGAGATCATTCACGTAGCCAGCCAGCGCCCGGCCTGTACCTTCGCCGATTACGCCAAGCTGTAAGTCGTCCGCTAATGTATTACCTTCGAGGAAGCGAAATGCACCATCCACAGCATTGCGACTGACAAACAGGGCGATATGATAATGCTCGATATTTTCATTCAAATTACGATGAAAATGGGTGATTTCACATTCAGTAATTTCGATGGCCGGAAACGCGACTACCTCTGCGCCCTCAGCCTCCAGCAACGATTTCAAACCTTCCTGCTGGTGAAGCGGCCGGGTATTTAATATACACTGATCCACCAAAAGCGACTTATGGGAGCCCATCGTCAGTCCTGCAAGTGCCTGAGAATATCGTCAGCCCCCTGCGCGATTAAATCTTCCGCCAGGCGTGTGCCGAGACTGACAGCATCATCAACACTGCCACTGATTTCGGATCGCAGGATCAGGCTGCCGTCTGGCTCACCAACCAGTCCTCGCATATAAATCTGTCCATCTTTTAATATCGCATAACCTGCGATCGGTACCTGACAGCCACCATTTAATGTTTTATTCATCGCTCGTTCGGCAGCGATACGCTGAGTAGTCTCTTCGTGGGCTAGCGGCGCTAGCAATTCCTTGACGGCTGTATCGTCGCTACGCAGCTCGATGCCGACCGCTCCCTGGCCAATGGCGGGCAAACATTCTTCGGGTTCTAGCGCAAGTTTGATGCGCTGCTCGAAACCGAGGCGTATCAAGCCAGCGCTGGCGAGAATAATGGCATCGTATTCACCCTCATCAAGTTTGCGCAGGCGCGTGTTGACATTGCCGCGCAACCAGTCAATTTCGAGATGTGGATAGCGTTCACGAATCTGCGTCTGCCGACGTAAACTGGAAGTACCGACGAGCTTTCCGGCTGGCATTGCAGCAAGTGACTCATAATGGTTGGAGACAAATGCATCGCGAGGGTCTTCGCGCTCCATAATTAAGCCAAGTTCCAGGCCCTGCGGGAAATCCACCGGTACGTCTTTCATCGAATGTACCGCTATATCGGCCTTACCTTCGAGAATACCGGCCTCAAGCTCTTTGACAAACAAACCCTTGCCGCCGACCTTGGCCAGGGGTGCATCGAGCAATTTGTCGCCTCTCGTTTTCATTTGCACCAGAGTGACTACGAGGTCGGGATAAAGCAGTTTCAGGCGGCGCGCGACTTCTTCGGCCTGCCACATGGCTAGCGGGCTACTGCGGGTTGCTATACGGAGTTCGGAACTATTTTCAGGCATAATATTTTAAAGATTTTTTATGATTTTACGTACCGCAGGCAAGTGCCGCCGACTTACTTCGAGCGTATTGTCGATGTCTTTAAACATGACCAGGTGCCCGTCGTTTTCGGATCTCATGCCGCATACCTTAGACAGGCTTATCAGCGCATTACGATGGATTCGGTGAAACCGATTAGAAAATTCTATTTCGAGATTTTTGAGTGGGTCTTCAATCAACACTTCGCCAGCCGTGTGACGTACGGTGACATATTTTTGATCAGCAAGAAAGTAATAAATATTTTCGATAGGCACCAGAACCAGATTACCACGAACCCGCGCGCATATATGTTGACGCGCTTCGATGTCTGACAGCACTTCGTCATTATGCAATGACTGCGCTCTGGTTGGTTTGCTGGATGCTTTGAATGCACTTTGCAAACGTTCTTTCCGTACCGGCTTTAACAGATAATCAACCGCGTGTGTCTCGAAGGCTTCGAGCGCATGGTCGGCAAACGCAGTCGTAAAAATCACCGCTGGTGGTTGCGCGAGTTGCGACAGATGGCGTGCTGCCTGTATACCATCCATTCCAGGCATGCGAATATCCATCAATATGACATCAGGCTGGCATGATTCGGCCTTATGCAGCGCTTCGTTACCATTTCCTGCTTCGCCGACTATTTCATGCCCGGATAAACTATCCACCATGCGCGACAACCGGTCTCGAGCTGGTTTTTCATCGTCAACTATGAGTATCTTCATCGAGATTTCTCAGACAGGTTTAATCGGAAGATTAAGTGTAACAGTAAACTGATTATTTTCTTCCACCTGTTGCATCGTAGCCTCTCCAGCGAACGCAATTTGCAACCGTTCGCGGATATTATTGACTGCCATCCGGTTGCCTTCACGGTGTTGTTCGGTTCGGTCCTCTAACAGTGGATTGGAAATGATGATTCGAATAAAATCATCCACCCTGTCAATACTGATATCAATAACACCGCCGTCCGACAACGGCTCTACCCCATGATAGATCGCATTTTCCACCAGAGGTTGGAGGGTCAGAGCCGGCAGTGATGCCAGAATACGGTTATCTGCAATTTGCCAGTTAACCGATAGCCTGTCACCCAGGCGCAAAGATTCAAGCTGAATATAACTTTGCGTCAGTTCCAGTTCCTGTTGTAAGGGGATACTGGCCTCAGCTGCGAGGCTGGCGCGAAATAGTTCCGATAAATTCACGATTGCCTGCTCAGCGAGATCTGGTTCGATGTGGGTCAGGCTGGCAATGGTATTCATACTGTTGAAAAGAAAATGAGGCCGGATGCGCGCCTGCAATGCCTGCAGTCTGGACCTGGCCCGGATCTCCAGCGTTTTTTGCGATTCATACTGGACGTAAAAATAACGTAATGCGAGGCCAATCAGAATGGCCGCGATGGTCGTGTTCCGTAACACAAAAAACCCTGTATTTTGAGCTTGCGGCTCCATACTTAGCATTTCCAGTACGTTGACGCTAACCCAGCTAACTAGCACGGTTATGCCCATAGTGACCGCAATGGCAGCTATCGTCGTGGTTCGCACATTAGACAGGTATCCGAGGCGGGTAACAGCACATAAAATTGCCGCGACACTGATACCGATCCACTGCATCAACACCGAATTCAGTGCAATTTGCACATATAAGCTGCCACTTTCAAAACTCACCAGAGCAAACACGATGGCAAATAACTCAATGATCAGCAATGCCCGCAGAAACACCTCGGCGTTACAAAAATCAGGCAGGTAACCGTCATTTTCAGCTCGTGGAAGATTTATTTTCGCTTGATCAGACATAGCTATTGATTTGTTGGGCTGGCACTGCAAGCATACAACAATAGTGGCATTAGTTCTGGAGGGTCGCTCGCAAAAGCAGGTATTTCTCTCCAATGTCTCGAGAGATGGTTATTTATTCGTGACAAAATCAGCATACAATACATAACAGTTAATAGCCCAATAATTTATAGCCCAAGAAAGAAATTATGAGTAACAAAGATTCGCGCATGTGGGGCGGTCGCTTCACCGAGCCAACTGACGCTTTTGTCGAAGCGTTTACTGCTTCGATAGAATTTGACCAACGCCTCGCAGCGGTTGATATTCAGGCCTCACTCGCTCACGCAAAAATGCTACATAAGATCGGTATTTTGAGCGATGACGAGAACATTGCTATCGAACAAGGGATGGCACAGATCATCCGTGAAATCAGTGCGGGTGAGTTTAACTGGTCGGTAAGCCTCGAAGACGTACACATGAATATTGAATCGCGTCTAACCGAGATAATCGGCGATGCTGGTAAGAAACTTCACACCGGGCGCTCACGTAACGACCAGACAGCAACCGACATTCGACTCTACCTGCGTGGCGAGATCAGCCACTGTCTGGCTCAAATAAGAGACTTCCAGAAAGGTTTGCTAGATATTGCCGAACGTGAGGCGGATAGCATTATGCCCGGTTTTACGCATCTACAGGTGGCGCAACCGATTACTTTCGGCCACCACATGCTGGCCTGGTTCGAAATGCTAGAGCGCGATCATAGTCGATTTATAGATTGCGCACGGCGCATGAACGTGATGCCACTTGGCGCCGCCGCACTCGCAGGCACATCGTATCCGCTAGACCGGGATTACACCGCCGAGCTACTGGCCTTTGATACCCCGTCTAGAAATTCACTGGATGCGGTGAGTGATCGCGATTTTGCGATCGAATTTTGTGCAGACGCTGCTATATGCATGACGCATCTGTCACGCATGGCAGAGGAACTGGTGCTCTGGTCGACCGCGCAATTTAATTTTATCCAGCTTCCCGATCGTTATTGCACCGGTTCATCGATAATGCCGCAAAAGAAAAATCCGGATGTGCCCGAACTGGTACGCGGCAAAACCGGTCGCGTCAACGGCCATCTGGTCAGCTTGCTGACGTTGATGAAATCGCAACCATTGGCCTACAACAAGGATAATCAGGAAGACAAAGAACCGCTATTTGATACCCTCGATACATTACGTGGAAGCCTGCGTGCCTTCACGGATATGGTGCCCAACCTGAAAGTCAATCGCGAAGCTATGTACGCATCGGCAAAACAGGGTTACGCCACTGCAACCGATCTTGCCGATTATCTGGTTAACAAGGGATTGCCGTTTCGCGATGCCCACGAGGTAGTCGGCAGTGCGGTCGCCTATGCAATCCAGCAAGGCAAAGATTTAAGCGAGTGTTCACTGCAGGAAATGCATACTTTTGATCAGCGCATCGAATCAGATGTGTTCGAAATATTAACGCTCGAAGGGTCGGTAAATGCCAGGGATATAGCTGGTGGTACTGCGCCGCGACAGGTACGGCGGCAAATTGCCGAATGCCGGAAGTTGATTAAATAGTTTAATCAGAACCAGGAGTCTGTCGAATTTAGCGAAACTAAACCGTGACTAAACCCCGTAAAGTAAAAACTGTTGCAGCCAATCGCTAATATCGAAAATTTCTTTTTCGGATACGCTGTGGGCCATGCCTTCGTATTCGACCCAGGTAATCGGATAGCCTGCTTTTTCGAGTCGACCACACGTCGTATAAGCGAGATCTATCGGAATTACCGGGTCTTCTGAACCGTGCGCGATAAATATTGGAATGTCGTTATTGGCTTTACTTCTTTCCGCTGTCAATGATTTTGCCAGCGGCAAATAAGTGGACAGTGCCAGTATGCCGGCCAAACGCTTCGGATATCGCAGCCCGGTGTGTAATGCAATCGCGCCACCTTGCGAGAAACCTGCGAGGAAGATACGTTCGCTGGCAACCCCCGATTTGATTTGCGCGTCAATAATTTTCGCCAGGAAAACTTCCGATTTACGGATGCCCTGTTCATCCTGGTCAGCGTCAATTTTAGAATCGCTAATATCGTACCAGGCGCGCATCACGAAACCCTGATTAATCGTCACCGGAATCATCGGTGCATTCGGAAAAATAAAACGCGTACTAAAAACAGGATCGAGTTTCAGCTCTGGAACTATCGGCTCGAAATCATGGCCATCGGCACCAAGGCCATGCAGCCAGATAACGCAACTGTCGGTTGGCGGTGTGCCGTGTTCAATAATAATGGGTGAATCAGACATCAATTCCTTCCGCAAAAGCAGGGATTATATCCTGCAAGAAGCGCGTGATCTGCACAATTTTTCTTTCCACGGCCAAGTGAGTCAGAAACTGTTCAACTTCCAATCCAGACATTTCAGATGGGTGTCGCTTTTTATGGAAAATAATGAAATACTTAACCCAGTATAAATAGGCTTCGATGGTACGTTTACTGTACCTGCGCACAGTCATCAAACGAGAAATGGATTCAAGAAATGGAGACGGGGTTGATGGCATGATTACGATTCCCTTCGTTATGTTGCTTCTGGCAAGTAAAGTACCAGCATTTCATTTATATTCACGGAAAATTAAATGGTCGGCGGCCATACTAATAGAATTGAGAAATTTTAATGGATAATAAATCTCTATCTATCAAAGAGTTAATCATTTCATTTTTTCATCTTAAAAAATTAAGTTGCCGCCCTCTAATAATTACTAAAAGGCCAGCGGCCTTTTGAATGCACTGTTATGTGTCACTGAGATAAATAGTGAAATTTATTAACTCGATTAGAGCATCTATGCTTTTAGGGAAAGGGCACAAGTTTTTAGAGAATAGCCGTTATCAAGAGGCGCTAGATAAGGCACTAAAAGCAAAGAGTTTAAAACTGGAAGAACAGTTCGAATGGTTGTGCCATTCAATTGAGGGAAAATCTAGATATCATCTAGGGGATAAAGAAAATGCTTTGCCATCTTTACGAAAAGCACAGGAAATATTGGCATCAAAACTTGAAAAAGAGAAGGCATCAGAACCTCTTCGAAATATTATGAACGACATCACCAGGTACATCGAAAAAATTGAACACGGTGACACATAACAATGCGCTGTGAACGGGATCACTCGCTGCGCTCGCTCTCCGCAAAGCGCGGCGTTATGTTGCACTGAAAACGAGAAGCAAATAATTGAGAGACAGTAATAGACACTTAGCAGGGCATCAGTTGTACTATTTCAATACCTGCCCTTACTGCATTATCGTTCGTCTTTCCCTTTGGTGGTTAGGTCTCAAAATACCCCTCAAAGAAATTATGTTTCACCCAGAAAACAATGCTGATCTGATCGCTGGGGGTGGTAAAAGCCAGGTACCATGCTTGCGCATAAAAGACGAAAACGGAGGCGTTCTTTGGATGTATGAATCTATTGATATAATCCGATACCTAAAAACTGAGTTAGCCTCATGAGCCATACAATGTTACCTGGCAAAATCGGAAGTAAAGTGCAACATAACAATCGGCTCGTGTGGAATCGCTTCGCTCTCCGCACAGCCTGGCGTTGAGGCTGTAGAAAAACCCTCATATTGGGGCTGACCCTGTTAAAATGAGCCAACAGCTAATCGGGTCATGTTGATGCCAAAATTCATCCCATACGACTACAACCAAAGCTCAATGGTAGTGATTAACTACCAGGAT
>CAXMRQ010000019.1:0-9734 GCA_964196115.1 uncultured Gammaproteobacteria bacterium | reverse complement strand
TCTGTCGTAAGCATTGTCGCCGGTTAACCAGATCGAGCCGAAACCCATTGCATTGCTCGCCAGTAATACATTGTGTGCTGCTGCACCAGCACTTAACATTTGTTCGATTTGCGGTACCTTTGGGTTTTCCCTGAAACTGGCAACGACCACGACGATTAGTGGTGAGCGTAGCGGTTTGTCCTTTTGTTTTTTGAGATAAGCATCGCTGACATCGGGGTCGCGATTTTTAACTGCTGAGCCAAATACTTCGGCCAGTGCATGACGTGCTTCCCCACGGATGGTGATAAATCGGTAGGGACATAGCCGTCCGTGGTCGGGCGCATGCATCGCAAGTTCTAATATCTCGCGTAACTGTGCATCGTCGGGTGCGGGGTCAGTGAGTTCTTTGGCGGGTGTTGAATGGCGTTGTAAAAGCTTTAACTGCTGGTTCATCATTAGGCGGGATTGAGCAAAAGGTCTATCATTATAGTCAAATCCACTTGAGGTAACAGAATGTTAATTGATAAGAATATATGGGGGCTAGTATTGCTCACGCTGTGTATTTTTACGTCGCCGATGCTTTCGGCGAACAATTCCCTGGCCAATCATCCATCTCCCTATTTAGCCATGCATGCAGATGATCCGATCAATTGGCAGGTTTGGGACGAAGCGGTACTCAAGCAGGCACAGCAACAAAATAAATTAATATTCGTATCGGTAGGATATTTTTCCTGCCACTGGTGTCACGTCATGCAGCGTGAGAGTTTTAGCAATGTCGATGTAGCGAAAATACTCAACCGGGATTTTATCTCGGTTAAAATTGATCGAGAGTTGAGGCCCGAACTTGATCGCCGCCTGATCCAGTTCGTCAATAAAACGCGGGGATCGGCAGGTTGGCCGCTGAATGTTTTTTTAACCCCGCAAGGTTATCCGTTGACTGGGTTTACCTATCTCCCACGCTCGAGCTTTATTGATGTATTACAGCAACTGCAACCGCAATGGTTATCGCGTCATGACGAAATCGCAGATGCCGCTGAAAATTTATTTATCGAAATGCAAAACGAGGCGCTTGCGATCAACGATAATGCCTTGATCGAGCGTTCTGACGACAATTTAATCCGGTCATTTTTAGCCCAGGCAATGACGGTTGCTGACCATTTACAGGGTGGATTTGGCGATGTCGCCAAATTTCCACAAATTCCGCAGTTACTTTCGTTGATTGATTTAATTGGCCAGGCTCCGGATTTTGAAAAAGAAGTCACCAAATTTGTCAACCTGACACTGCGTTCGATGGCCGAGCGAAATTTGATGGATCATATTCACGGTGGATTTTTTCGCTACACTACCGACCCGGACTGGCACACACCGCATTACGAAAAAATGCTCTACGATAATGCGCAGATGGTATTGCTCTACTACCGGGCTGAAAGTTTATGGCCCGACCGGGGTTATCGTCAGGTAGCCGAAACCGCGCTGCAATTCATGCAGTCATTTATGCGCCACCCCGGAGGTGGTTATGTATCGAGTCTGTCTGCGGTCGATACCAATAATCTGGAGGGCGGTGCATATTTGTGGGATTGGCAACAATTGGCAAAGCTACTGCCTAACAAGGAATACAGTTACCTGCGAAATTTATGGAAAAACACCACAGGTGACGCTACAACGGAGCCTTTTTTGCCTGGGCCACTTGTCGGCATAGGCAGTAGTGGTGATGCAGAAATAAACGCCAGGATCAGGCAACGGTTGCAATCAATCGAAAGACCAGTAATGCCGATCGACAATAAGCGACTGGCGAGCTGGAATGCGTTGATGTTACAGGCGCTGGTAATCGCTGCTACTTTTGACGAGAAATACCGGCCAGGTGCTGAGCAACAATATATATTCATGCGCGAATCGTTTATCGAGAAGGGTGAAGTAGTGCGATTTGCCGGTAATGCCGATCTGGCTGAAACTACCCTCGAGGACTATGCGCAGGTGAGTCTGGCTTTTCTGCAATATGGTCAGGCATTTCAAGATGCGGAGGCGACTGGTTGGGCCCAGAAGCTGGCGGTAAACGCTTTTGCGCGATACTTTGATAACAATCGTTGGCATATGAATAGTGGTTCGCTGATTCCTACCGATCCCGGGCAGTGGGTGATTCAGGATGCGGTATCACCATCAGCGCAAACAGCCTGGTTAAAGGTAATTATGGCGATGCCCGAGATCGAGCAAATTATCGGTCAGAAGGCGGATCAAATTCTACACCGGGTAACGAGAGAGATGCTTGATACGCCTTATTATTACGGCTCTCTAATTGCCTTACGTCGACAGTTAAGCGAAAGTGCCAAAAGCAAAACCACGCCTTAGATAAACTGCTAAACTCCGCGTTTTTACAGCTCCTTTGACAAGCATTCATGATTCGATACCAGATTTCCAGCCTTAATCCCGCCACGCATTATTTTGAAGTTAAGCTCCTGATCGATAACCCTGATCCGGCGGGGCAGTGCCTGCGAATGCCCAACTGGATTCCAGGTAGTTACATGATCCGTGATTTTGCTAAAAATATTATCACCATGAGCGCCAGAAATGGTGATGAAACCCTCACTATCAGCCAGCAGGATAAATCGAATTGGCGGTTAGAACCTTGTGCCGGGCCGATGATAATTGATTATCAGGTCTACGCATGGGATTTATCGGTGCGCGGTGCACATCTCGATCAAACCCACGGCTATTACAATGGCACCAGTGTGTTTCTGGAAGTCATCGGACAGTCGCAGCAACCTTGTGAGGTGTTGATCGAAAAACCACCTGTAGACTATTGTCGTGACTGGAGGCTTGCCACTACATTGCCGACAAAAAATGCAAAACCGCTTGAATTCGGACTCTATCAGGCGAGCGATTATGACGAGCTGATCGATCATCCGGTGGAGATGGGTGAATTCACCCAGATTCGCTTTGAAGCCTGCGAAATCCCTCACGATGTAATCCTCACTGGCCGGTTTCGTTTTGACGAGGAACGGCTTAAAAAAGATTTAACTAAAATTTGCGAGCACCATATTCGATTTTTCGGCGAACCTGCGCCGATGGACAATTACCAGTTTCAGGTAATGGTGGTCGGGCAGGGCTACGGTGGTCTCGAACATCGATCCAGTACCAGTTTGATGTGCGCACGCGAGAGTTTGCCGCAACCGGGGCAAACCGAAGTTAGCGACGCTTATCGCGATTTTCTCGGCCTGTGTAGTCATGAATATTTCCATACCTGGAATGTAAAACGCATAAAACCAGCGGTTTACCAGCCATACGATTTGCAGCAGGAGGTTTATACCGAACTGCTATGGGCGTTTGAGGGCATTACCTCTTATTACGACGATCTTGCGCTGGTGCGTTGTGGGCTGATCGAGGAAAAATCTTATCTGGAACTATTAGCACAAACCATTACGCGCGTGATGCGCGGAAAGGGTAGTAGTAGACAGTCCGCAGCGGAATCGAGCTTTAATACCTGGACGAAATTTTATAAACAGGATGAAAATGCGCAAAATGCTATCGTCAGTTATTACGCCAAGGGCTGTCTGATAGCGCTTTGCATCGATTTGAAGATGCGCCAGTTAAGCCATTCACAATTGTGTCTGGATGAGGTTATGCGACAGCTATGGAATGACTGGAAAACAACCGCGGCGGGAACAGAAACCAATACCATCCAGGATATGGTTTGTTCGATTATCGGTAGCGATCTGGCGGACTTTATGCACCAGCTGATTTATTCCAGTGACGAGTTACCGCTCCAGGAGTTGTTCAACAGTGTCGGCATTGAGATGAATATTCGTGCTGCCAGTAATCAGAAGGACAAAGGTGGCAAAATCAACAAAGATCCGTTACCCAAAGTCGACCTCGGTGCGTTTATTGAGGAAAAAAATGGTGGTTTGGAGATTGTACGCGTGGCTGAGGGTGGCTCGGCACAGACAGCGGGCCTTTCGGCTAATGATTCGATTATTGCGCTTAACGGGCTAAAACTAACGCTGGCGCAACTCGAACAGCAACTGACTCTGGCCAATGTTGCTGACCAATGGAAAATCCATGCTTTCAGACGCGACGAATTGATGGAATTTCAGTTAACGCTCGCAGCAGCGCGAAACGATACGGTCGTGTTGCTCGCCGATCAACCCGATCAGCATCGGCAAGCCTGGTTATCGGGCAGGGTGGGCGAGTGATCGACGCCGAGCTGCAAAGTAGACTGGAACATCTTTGTGCCGATGGAAGCATTGAGTTAGAGGGTCTCGCGCAAACGGAATCCGCTTTGTTGTCGGTATTAAATACGCTCGGCATTTCATATACAAAAACCGATTTGAAGCTGGAACTCGAATCACCTCTGGCGCTACTAAATCTAAAATCGATTCAGTCGCAATTAAGTAATACTAATTTATTAGATGGATTTGAATGGCGATACCAGCTGCTGACAGAATCCACCAATGTGGATGTTTTACAGCTATTCGAATCCAGTCGTAAACCCTCAATCGCTATCGCCGAAATGCAGTCGGGTGGTCGTGGTCGTCGTGGTAGACAATGGATCTCACGATTTGCGCAAAATATTATTTGCAGCATTGGTATGCCCAAATTAATCGCGGATTGTAACCCGGGGTTGCTCAGTATTGTTACCGGCCTGGCGTTGATTGAGGCGCTTGAAAATTCTGCAATCAATGGTGTCCAGCTGAAGTGGCCGAATGACCTGTATTATCAAAATAAAAAGCTCGGTGGCATATTGATCGAGTCAAAAATGAGCGTAGATCAGGAATACTTTTTTGCTATCGGGTTTGGTATTAATGTGATGATGAGCGCCGAAGATATGTCCGCCATTCCCCAGCCTGTGACCAGTGTTGAGCTGATTGTGGATAATCCGGTTTCACGCGATAACCTATTGGTCGAAGCGATACAGCAGGTGGTAAAGGTAATTCGCGATTTTGATCAGTCATCTGCCGCCAAAATTGTCGATAGTTTCCAGGCAAAAGATGCGTTCAAAAATCAAACCATCTGCGTGAATAGCGGTACTGACTCAATCGATGGCAAAAATCTCGGTATTAACAGCGATGGCCAGCTTATGGTGGATACCGGGCAGGGGATTCGGGTGTATTCGGCAGCCGATATATCAATAAGAAGTATCGCATAATGCTTTTGCTGGATGCAGGTAACAGTGTGATTAAGGCGCAGTGGTGGCGAGAGGGTTCGCTTCAGTACAGTTTTAGTTGCCGCCTGAGGTCCGGTTGGCAAGCAGGTTTCGAGGCGCGCCTGGGCGAAATTAAAGCCAGTCACTGCCACTATACATCGGGTCAGATAGATCAACTCAAGACCGAATTGTTAACTAGCCTTAACAATTTTTTCGTGCCACAGAATATTCATAAATTCGGCGCGCATGAATACTCTCATGGTGTACGTAACGCTTATCGACCCGCCCAGGGTATTGGTGTAGACCGCTGGTTATGCCTGCTCGGAGCAGCGGCACTGACCCGTAGCGATGTAATGATTGTCAATGCCGGTAGCGCGATAACCATCGACCTGTTGCGTAGCGATGGCCAGCATCTGGGTGGCGCAATACTACCCGGCTTCAATACCTCGATGATACGATTTAAACAGATTTTGCACCGTGTCGATTTTGATCACCCGGATATCGGCAAAAACGATGAGCCAGGGTGTTCATCCGAGGCTTGTATTCAGATAGACTATCAACCGACGAGCGAATTAGTCGTCGAACAGTTAATCGATCGCTGGCACAGACGACTCGCGCCAGATGCAGTCTTGCTAGTTAGCGGCGGTGACGCAAAACGGATAATAAGCCATCACTTTAATCAAATTCGGATAGTGCCAGACCTGGTATTTCAGGGGATGCGGCGACAGTTGGAAAGCCAGCAATGAAAATTTTTTTTAGCCTGTTGTTAATTGCCAATATCGCATTTGCATTTGTACAGTGGTTGCTACCTTATGAACAACTGGTGCCTCACAGCAGGAAAATTCCGGTAGCCGAACGGTTACGCCTGCTTGACGAGCCGATGGAGTCTGAAATGATTGCCGAAGCTGAGGTCAGCGAGTCAGTTCAGCAGGATGAAGTCATGGTTGCCGAAGATACCCTCGACAAACGTCTGTGTTACACCATAGGACCGTTTAAAGATAAAACACGGGCACTGGAAGTGAGCGCAAGATATTCGAACAACGATGTCAGGACCGAGTTAAAGTCGAGTAAGGAAAAAGAATACCTCGGCATCATGGTTTATATATCCGATCATAAAAGCAGGCAGGCCGCGATTAATACAGCAGCTGCACTGGCAAAGAGAGGGTTCAAAGAATCCCTCATAATTAATGAAGCAGATAAATCCAATGCGCTGTCTCTGGGCGTTTTCGGCTTGAAGAAAAATGCTGACAGGCTCATATCACGGCTGAAGAAACTTAAATATCCGGTGAGATCCGAAACTCGCTACCGCGAACGTACGATATATTGGGTATATAACGAACAGTCCAACGAGGATAACCTGTATATTCTGCTGGATACAGACGACAAAGATGAGGGCATTGGTCAAATGCCACGCCAGTGTTCTTAAACGGTCTAAATTGCTTGCCAATCTCGGATAAAGACAATAGAATTCGCGCCTCGAAAAAGAGGCAGCATAACCTCGAAGATCAGCCGCAACGGCTGTCCTGAAAATTTGAAAATGAATATTGCCGGCGTAGCTCAGTTGGTAGAGCAACTGACTTGTAATCAGTAGGTCCCGAGTTCGACTCTTGGTGCCGGCACCATTTTTAAGCCCCTGAATCAGGGGCTTTTTTTATCAATGACTTAGGATGCAATCGAGACCTAGGAATTCGACTTAAAAAACTTGGGCTAACCCCAGGCTAACTTTCGAGATGCATCTTGAGTAAACTCCAAGTTAGGTTTTCTTGGTACAAGCGCCTTTTTTTCACTTCCAGCTAACCCCCCACCCCCAGTTTTTAAATTAATTCAATTCCCGTCTATAGAAGTACCCGCCGCACGAAAAATTTCATAACCAGGCTGCACTTGGACGGGGTCTACTTCGGTATGCTCAAAAGGGGTACACATTTTCAAAAAGCAGACACTCAGATTTTCAGAACAGGGGGCCGCTTACGACCCAAAACGGACACTTATGAATAATGTTGTAAAATATTTCTACGCGAACCCAGCGCTAACTAGCTGAGCGGTCAGTCGGTCTAGTTCCTCTTGTTCCTTGTATGGTTGTGTCCTGGCGAACTCCTTCAAATTAAATTCTGGTTTCAGTTTCAGCACATCTTTAGCTGCCCTACTAGCCTGATCGGAGCGATCCAACGCGGCATAGGAAGCCGCCAGAACCAGGCTCGAATCTACGTTCTTATTGTCGAGCTTGAGTGATGCTAGTGCCGCGGAAATGGCTTCTTCATGACGGCCGCAACCGTGGAATGCACTAGCGAGAATTGCCGGATACATGGGGGGATTTATGGGCGTAAGGCCCACGGCGTATTCGGCCAGATCGATCGCCTCGGTTGGGCGACCAAGGTAAATCAAGACGCTGGCTTTCAACGAATAGGCGCCATTACAGCTCGGCCGGGCTGTGACTCCGTGAGTTGCTTCGGCTAATGCCTCGTCAAATTCTCGTTTCTGCAAGTGGGTATGTGCCAAGACCAGATGCCCATATCCCGAGGTATCTTCCCTTTGTAGCGATTCGCGAGCTAACTTTACGGCCCGCTCCAGATTTTGTGAAGAATCATCGCTCAGCCCACGATAGACTTCCCACCAATAGACCATCGCTGCCATGGCGTACCCCAGTGAAGAGGTCGGTTCCAGTCGGATCACTTCTTCATATAGATGCTGGGCTTCACGTATTTCCTGTTTCGTCGAGCTGTACATCAGCTGCTCCCCTCGGTATAGGCTTTCACGAGCTTCGGGATTTTTGATCTCGCTCCGTTTGTAAAGAGACGCATTACCCCCAACCAGCTTGACATCCATGGCAGTCACTACTTCCTCGGTGATCTCATCCTGAATCGAGAACAGGTCGTGAAGCTCGCGGTCGTAGCGTTCCCCCCATACAGTACGGCCCGTCGACACTTCAACCAACTCTACGTTGACCCGTACCTGTGCCCCTGATCTTCGAACCCCACCTTTGAGCACGTATCGAACGTCGAGCAGTGATCCAAACTCCTCTACTGTCATCAGCTTTGGGTCTTGGGATGGCGGCTCACCTTCGATCAAGACCAACTCGGGAATCTTAACTAATGCGATATGGATGTCCCAGGTAAGCCCATCAGCAAAATACTCCTGTTCGGGATCGCCGCCGATGTTCTCGAATGGTTTGATGGCTATAGAGGGTTTAGCGATACGAAATTGTGCCGGCGACCCTTTCCCTGTTGCTTGTAAAGTAGCCGAAGTCCCTTGCTTGAAGACCCGATAGGCGCGGACAGGTTCAGTAATGTTCTTTACCAGTTGCTCTCCAATGAAAAAGTAATCAAACGGAAGCTTATTGCCAATAGCTGTTCGGACTGCGTCAGATATGCATATCCCGGCAGGCTCAGCCAAAGCTTCTAGTCTGGCTGCTATATTTACCCCATCCCCATAAATATCGCCTCGGTCTTCGATTACGTCCCCCAGGTTCACTCCGATACGAAATTGCACCTTGCGTTGGTCAGGCAGATTAGCGTTTCGAACCCCGAGTTGTCTCTGTATGTCCGTGGCACTGGATACAGCGTCAACCACGGCATCGAACTTGGCAAGCACAGCATCGCCAGCGTAGTGCATAACCTTACCGTGATGGGACTGGATAGTGCTGGATATTAGATCAAGGGATTCGCTGAGTGTCCGATGTGTTGCATCTTCATCGTCTCCCGTAAGCCGACTATAACCAGCTACATCAGCATACATAATAGCGGCAAGTTTACGTGGTAGACGTTCATCCATCCGAAGAAGACCCCTTCAAGTTGGCAGGTCAGTCAAATACTAGCGCGAAACCCTATTGGAGACCAATAATTTCACAACCCTGGGTGTCCGTTCCTGGCCGAATCCAGAAGCCCAGGTAGCGCATTTCAGTGTCAGCTTTGGAGAAAGCTGACCCCCATATCTCTTGGATAAAGTTGTGCGATATAATTTCGCGTTGTAATTATACTGCTCGTAAAATATTAATTCCTTACCTACTCGCCCCGGGCGAAAAGTCAAATGACGGATTCAATGTATTCCATTTTAGTAGCTATTAACGTTAAACCTGAATATAGAGATTCATTTATCAAGGCAAGTACGGCTGAAGCGCAGGGATCAGTCAGAGGAGAACCTGAATTATTCCAATTTCAAATGCTTGTTGATGAATCGAATCCGAACAGGTTCTACTTTTTTGAGATATTTAGGGACGAAACAGCAGCTGAAACTCATTGGGAAACGGAAGTCTTTAAGACTTGGTGGAACACTGTCGAAGAAATGTCTGATGGTGGAACTGAGCGTATCAGCACTATGCGTACGATTTTTCCAAGTGTCAGCGGCCTTGAAAAGCAAAAACCAGGTCTGATGAATTGGTAGCCTCAAAGTCCGCTTCGTGCCGTTTTGAGAAGTCCATGTTAGCGAATCGAATGACTGCTATAAGGAAAGCCGTCGTTCATGCACCACCTCGCGAATGACCGCTGTTGGCTGTGAGTTCAACTGGTCGACGCAACACTTTATTCTTAGAAGAAAGAACGAGGTGTTGATAATGAAATACAGAACTAGAATCTATTACACTGAAGAACAAAAAGCAGTGATGTGGGAACGATGGCAAAAAGGA
>CAXMRQ010000018.1:0-10920 GCA_964196115.1 uncultured Gammaproteobacteria bacterium | reverse complement strand
ATACGCATTCTTTTTCGGTGCTGGCAAACACAAACACCATACGATGAGGTAGTTTACCTTAAAGCCTTGGAGCGACGAGGTTCACCGCTACTCACCGGGGCTAAAATGGCTTGACCGAACACCTCAGGGCGTGAAGGAGACGCTAGAAGATAATTAAGAGGCTACGCGTATAGATAGTCGTTTGACTGGAGTCAGCATGCGAGTAGCATGGCGTTTATACCTCTTTTTACTCGAAAGGTGAACGACATGAATGCCTCTAGTCAATCCATTCTAACCCTTGTCCTCTTCTTGCTCACCTTTTCCACATCCCCCGCACTTGAACTTCTCCTGGGCACCAGCCAATCCGGTACTTTCGATCATCACACGGGCCGGGCTATCTGTCGAATGCTTAACAGTCAGACTGAAGATCTGGATTGCAGGGTCGAGCCCGCTGACGATGCCAGTCATGCCGATGCTGCCGTGCACAATCTGACCAATATTCACAGTGGCTCACTGGATCTCGGCATTGTGAACTCCACCAACCAGGCCAATGCCGTTAACCGAAGCGGGCAGTTTGAATTTCTCGACATCCGTTATGACAATTTGCGTAGTCTTTTCTCTTTAAATAGCATCCCGTTCACGCTCATCGCCTATCAAGGGTCAGGTATTCGCTCCTTTGAGGATCTCCGGGGCAAAACCGTCAACATCGGCAATCGGGGTTCATCGCAACGTGAGATCATGAATTCCCTCCTGGCAGCAATAAATTGGTCGAAGAACGAATTCAGACTGGTAGAGCAAATTCCGGCATCGTGGTCCCAGGATTCGATGGCATTGTGCCATCGCAATGTGGATGCCATTGTCCGGGTCAACGTGCATCCTGATTCTTCGATTCAGCAGGTCGTTAAACTGTGCAAAGCAGAACTTATCAGTGTTTCAGGGCCGGATATTATGCAGTTCATCAGGCAAAACCCGACCTATCAATCCATTAACATACCGGGAGGAACCTACGCGTCCAATCCCACCCCGGTAGCCACCTTTGGAGTAAAGGCCACACTGATCACGTCCGAAGAGATGGATGAGGAATTAGTCTATATCATAGTCAGGACATTGTTTGAAAACCTCGATCGCTTGAAAAAAACTCACCCATCTTTCGCATTACTGACGCCAGCACGGATGTACACCGATAGTTTGACAGCACCGCTACATCGGGGGGCCATCAAGTACTATCGCGAGAAGGGTTGGATCCAGTAGAGCAAGAACACTAACCGTATGACAGGGATGTGGAAATTGAACTCACTATTAGGGTGGTTTCGGTTCCTAATTACCAAAAACCAAATGGCTGCAATGTGCCGTTCTCTGATCTTTAATTCTGTTATTTGAAGGTCTGCTTTTGGGTGTAATTAACGAGCGATCAAATAAAAACCCCCTGAGAAGCAGGACTCCACAAGGGGTCTAGGCACATTCAACATATGAGGTATTGAATTAAGGGCTGGGGCCAGGTCTAGCATTTAGCCTATACGGCACCTGAATTTATTATCGAAGTGCGCCATTCGTGCCTCCAATCCCGTCAAAATAGAAAAGCCAGTTATCGTACAATATTAAAAAATGGGACGAGGATAATACTCGATCATTCCAGGAAACCTGCTTTGATGTTTGCTGGAAGATTTATTACTATCCACACCAACCCTGATACTGACCTGGTAATGGAAAAGACAATGCTGGAAAATAACCAACCCGCCCCTGACTTCACTTCTGTCAATCAAGACGACGAAAGCGTTACCCTGTCCCAATTTAGCGGCAAACAAAATGTCGTACTGTATTTTTATCCAAAGGACGATACGCCCGGTTGTACCATCGAAGCCAACGAATTCACTGCGCTGGCGCAAGAATTTAATAAAGCAGATACCATTGTACTCGGCGTCAGTAAGGATAATTGCGAAAGGCACCGCAAGTTTATCGGCAAATATGATTTAAAGATCGATTTGCTGTCTGATCACTCAGGTGAACTGTGTGAAAAATACGATACCTGGGGTGAGCAGGCGTTTATGGGTAAAAAATATATGGGAATAACCCGTACTACCTTTGTAATCGATAAATTCGGTCAACTGGTTTATGTCAATTATAAAGTGAAGGCCAAAGGTCACGCCGAGCAAGTGCTTGAGGTGGTGCGTGGACTGGACTGAATTTCCCCTCACCCTAACCCTCTCCCAATGGGAGAGGGAACTGGAGAGCAATAGCTAAATCGAATCACCCTTGTAAATTAATAAAGCCGTCCCGGCACACTGAGCATATTTATCGAGTCCCATCAGGCGCACATGGTTGCCCGGGTAGGCTTTGTGGCAACGTTCCAGCTCACTCAATATCACATCAACATCGGTTTCACCAAACATCGGTAGCTTCCACATATACCAATAGTGGCCCATGGCGTTATTCGGTTCGCTATGCTCGACTCCGGGGGTCCAGCCCTGATCTACGATATACTGAATTTGCGCGCGCAATGACTCTTTGCTCAGCGGTGGTAAGTATGAAAAAGTTTCAAAACGTCGACTTTGTCCGGCGTCTCCGAGACTTGATTTATAATCTTGTATTTCACTCATTATGATTTCTCCTTACGCCTGCTTTACGCATTGACCGCATCGAGCTTGTCGACGGTATCGAATTCAAATTTAATTTCTTCCCAGGTTTCCATCGCTATTTTTAGCTCAGGACTATTTTTAGCCGCTGCACTGAGGATATCCCTGCCCTCTTTTTCAAGCTCACGTCCCTGATTTCGCGCCTCGACACAGGCTTCGAGCGCTACCCGGTTGGCCGCGCCGCCGGCAGCATTTCCCCAGGGATGACCCAGGGTTCCGCCACCGAACTGAAAACAGGCATCGTCGCCAAAAATACTCAGTAGTGCAGGCATATGCCAGACGTGAATACCACCCGAGGCCACCGGCATTACGCCCGGCATCGCGCCCCAGTTCTGATCAAAGAAAATTCCACGGTTTCGATCTTCCTTCACATATGACTCGCGCATCAAATCAACCCAGCCTAGTGTCGCGTTACGATCACCTTCGAGCTTGCCGACGACCGTACCTGAATGTAGATGATCGCCACCCGAGAGTCTCAACACTTTAGTCAATACGCGAAAGTGGATGCCATGATAAGGATTACGGTCCAGCACCGCGTGCATCGCACGATGAATATGCAATAGCACGCCATTACGATGGCACCACTGCGCAAGCTGCGTATTGGCGGAAAATCCACCGGTCAAATAATCGTGCATGATAATAGGTGCGCCGAGTTCTTTGGCGTATTCGGCACGAACAATCATTTCATCTGCGGTCGGTGCAGTGACATTTAGATAGTGACCTTTGCGTTCACCTGTTTCTGCCTCGGCTTTGTGTATTGCTTCCATCACGTAGTCGAAGCGATGACGCCAGCGCATGAAAGGTTGCGAATTGACATTTTCGTCGTCCTTGGTGAAATCCAGGCCGCCACGTAAACCTTCGTAACAGGCGCGGCCATAGTTTTTCGCCGATAAACCGAGCTTTGGTTTAATCGTACAGCCAAGCAAAGGCCGGCCATATTTGTTTAACTTATCACGCTCGACCTGGATTCCATGCGGCGGGCCATTACAGGTAATCACATAGGCTACCGGAAAGCGTATATCTTCCAGACGCAAAGCGCGTAGCGCTTTGAAGCCGAATACATTGCCGACCAGTGAGGTGAGTACATTGACTACCGAACCTTCTTCAAACAAGTCAATCGGGTAGGCAACAAAGGCGTAAAAGCAGGAATCGTCCCCCGGCACATCTTCGATGGCGTAGGCCCGGCCCTTGTAGTATTCGAGATCAGTGAGTAGGTCGGTCCATACTGTTGTCCAGGTACCGGTCGACGATTCAGCCGCGACCGCAGCCGCCACTTCTTCTCGCGGAATACCTTCCTGCGGGGTTATTTTGAAGCAGGCGAGCAAATCGGTGTCTTTGGGTTGGTAATCGGGTTCCCAGTAGATCTCGCGATAGTCTTTCACCCCGGCGCTATAAGTATTTGCCATGTTAATTTCCCGTATCGATAGTATTTCTGTCTTCGTTATTAAATGAAACCATTGTCTGATGGGGCGAATATAATCGCTTTGTAATATAAATACTATTCATAGTTTTTGATAAATGATATAAGCTATTACTTATCTATGAACATTACCATTCGACAATTAAAGGTTTTTCGCGAAGTAGCGACACAGCTAAGCTTTACAAAGGCTTCGCAGACGCTTTATTTAACTCAACCAGCTGTCTCGATGCAAATTAAACAGCTCGAGGATGTGGTCGGTCTGAAATTGTTTGAAAAGCATGGCAGGCAAATCAGCCTTACCGACGCCGGTGAAGAAATCAATCTACTGAGTAATAACATCCTGCAACAAATCGATGAAACTCAGCAGCAGTTAGCGCAAATTGCCGGTGGTGACCAGGGCAAGTTACGCCTCGCGGTGGCGACTACGGTAGCCTCGGTAGCCACGCGCCTGATGGCCCGGTTCAAAGAGCAACACCCTGGCATGAGTCTACATTTCACCGTGACCAATCGCGAAGGCCTGATCCAGCTATTGCAGAATAACGAAACCGATATTGTGATCATGGGTCAACCACCCGAAGAACTGGCGCTGGATACTCAGGAATTGATGGCTAACCCGTTGGTAATTATCGCTCCGCCTTCGCACCCGCTTTGCAATTCGCAAAAACCGGTTAACCTCAATACGTTGTTTCAGCAAAGTTTTATCCTACGTGAGCCTGATTCCGGCACCCGACGCGCATTCGAACGTTTTCTCAGTGCACGCGGAAAAACATTGCAGTCCAGTATGGAGATGAACACTAACGACACCATCAAACAGTCGGTAGAGGAAGGACTGGGACTGGGAATTGTTTCCATCCATACGGTTACCAGTGAACTCAAACAGGGGCGCTTAAAACTAGTCGATGCGGTGGGATTTCCAATACAACGATCCTGGTATCTGGTGCAGCGCAAAGGCAGGCGATTGTCACTACTATGTGAGCGCTTTAAATCTTATATAGTCGAGCAGGCGAGATTAATCGATGCCTGATGGATCATGGGGTCAGACTCCTTGAAATTAGATTTTTCTGCAGCTATTCTTCACTCTGTTGATTTAAAATGGAGTAAAACAATATGGCCCGCTTACCTCGGTTTGTAATACCCGGTCAGCCGCAGCACGTGATTCAGCGCGGCAATAACCGGCAAGACATTTTTTAAGTCGATAACGATTACCTGTTCTATCTTGAAAAACTCCAGGCGGCGGCTGAAAAACACCAGTGTGATATTCATGCCTATGTACTAATGACAAATCACGTACATTTGCTACTAACACCTCATACGGAAGAAGGTATTGGCAAAATGATGCAAATGGTGGGACGTTACTATGTTCAGTTTTTCAACCACAGCTATAACCGAACCGGTACATTATGGGAAGGGCGCTACAAAGCGACTCTGATCGATAGCGAACACTACCTGTTTACTTGCATGCGGTATATTGAGCTTAATCCAGTTCGGGCGAAAGGCATGGTGGATCATCCGGGCAAATATCGCTGGTCAAGTTATCATTGCAATGCGAAGGGCGAGGATGATATTTTGGTAACAGCGCACAATGAATATAACCGACTTGGATTAGCATCCAATGATCGACAAACAGCCTATAGTCAATTATTTCGCAGTCAACTATCGGAGAGCACCATCAATGAGATTCGGAAGACAACAAATAAAGGCTGGGTTTTTGGTAGCGAGCGTTTTAAGCTTAGAATCAGTAAACAGATGGATCACCCCGCCGTTTCAGCTGGACAAGGCGGTGATCGGAAATCAGAAGCATACAGGAAGAGAATTCAATCTATATCAAGGAGTCTGACCCCTTGATTACTAAAAGCTGAATCGGGTCTGTAAGTAAGTGTCATCCAATTTAAGCCATTGTTTTAAAAAATAAACATGGCACTCTACGCCCAGCAGGCTATAATCCCGCGCCGAATATAATTCCGAATTGAATATGACTTCCAGTAGCCGCACCGACCTTCGCAATATAGCGATTATCGCCCATGTTGATCATGGTAAAACCACGCTGGTTGATCAGTTGCTTAGTCAGTCTGGAATGCTGGATTCTCGCGCCGATGCACCCGAACGCGTGATGGATTCGAATGATCTGGAAAAAGAGCGCGGTATTACTATTCTATCAAAGAACACCGCTATCAACTGGCAGCATGCCAAACAAAACCAGGACTACCGTATCAATATTGTCGATACCCCCGGACACGCCGATTTCGGTGGCGAAGTTGAACGCGTTTTGTCTATGGTCGACTCGGTATTGCTATTGGTCGACGCCGTTGACGGGCCGATGCCACA
Source organism: uncultured Gammaproteobacteria bacterium (assembly GCA_964196115.1). Classification (GTDB taxonomy): domain Bacteria; phylum Pseudomonadota; class Gammaproteobacteria. Next base: position 4,563 of record CAXMRQ010000018.1, on the reverse strand, counting down.
AACTCGATTCGTCACTCAAAAAGCATTCGCCATGGGTTTCACTCCGATTGTTGTGGTCAATAAAATCGATCGTGATGGTGCGCGCCCGCATTGGGTGGTTGATCAGGTGTTTGAGCTATTCGACCAGCTTGGCGCCAACGACGAGCAACTCGATTTTCCGGTAATTTATGCTTCTGCATTAAATGGCTATGCTTCCGATGAAGACACTGCACGCGAAGGTGACATGACGCCACTTTTTGAGGCCATTATTGAACATGTCGCACCGCCTCAAGTTGAGGTCGATGGGCCGTTTAAAATGCAGATATCCAGCCTTGACTATGACAGTTACAAGGGTGTGTTGGGTATTGGGCGTATTACGCGCGGCACGGTGAATCGTAATTCTGCGGTTAAAATTGTGGGTCCCGACGGTAAAATCCGCGATGGTCGTATGATGCAAATTTTTGGTTTCAAAGGCCTCGAGCGAATCGAGATCGAAACCGCCAGGGCCGGCGACATCATCGTTTTCTCCGGCATCGAAAGGCTTTATATTTCAGATACCCTGTGTGACCGCAACCATGTCGAAGCTATGCCAGCGCTCAGCGTTGACGAACCCACTGTTAATATGACTTTTAGCGTCAACAGCTCGCCCTTCTCCGGTAAAGACGGCAAGTTTTTAACTTCCCGCCAAATTGATGAACGCCTGCAGCGTGAATGTTTGCACAACGTTGCTTTGCGTGTCGAACAAGTGGCTGATTCCGAAAAGTTCATAGTCTCGGGTCGCGGTGAATTGCACCTCGGTATTCTGATCGAAACCATGCGCCGTGAGGGGTTCGAGCTCTCAGTGTCTCGTGCCGAAGTTATTCTTAAGGAAGTCGATGGCAAACTCTCCGAACCTTATGAAGAACTCACAATCGATGTCGAAGAACTTTACCAGGGCACCGTCATGGAAGCCCTCGGCGGCCGAAAAGCTGATCTGAAAAACATGATGTCAGACGGTAAAGGCCGCGTACGCCTCGACTATGTGGTTCCCTCGCGCGGCTTAATAGGTTTTCAGGCCGAATTCATGACTCTCAGTTCGGGTACCGGTCTGATATATCATGTTTTTAATCACTACGGCCCCAAGCTTGATGGCGAAATCGGCCAACGAAAAAATGGCGTGCTGGTATCTACTGCAACCGGCAAGGCGCTGGCCTATGCGTTATTCAATCTACAGGATCGCGGCAAACTAATGATCGGACATGCCGAAGCAGTATACGAAGGTATGATAGTCGGCATTCATAGCCGTGCGAATGATCTCGGGGTTAACCCGTTAAAGGCAAAACAGCTCAACAACATCCGTGCCGCCGGCAACGACGAAAACTTAATTCTGACCAAGCCGGTAAGATTAACCCTGGAACGTGCGCTGGAATTTATCGACGACGATGAACTGGTCGAGGTCACACCAAAAAATATTCGTATTCGCAAAAAGTATCTTTTGGAACACGAGCGTAAACGCGCGTCGCGAAGTACTGCGGCCTAACCCGCATATAGCACGACGGCGGTTGTGGCCTATGGGTATTATTCGTAAATCCGTATAATTGGATACGAAGATAATGAATTATGAAATTTACTGTCTATACCTGAACGAATTACTACAGGCATCCTGCCTCCCGCCCTTCGGGCCATCAGAGATGTTCAAATTCGCTCCAGACGAATTTGTCAGGAAAAATCCGGGTTGATGCCAATAACCTATTTCGCCTATGGCTCGAATATGGCCAGTCATCGGTTGCTACAGCGACTACCGACAGCGAAATACCTTAGCGGAGCCAGACTACCTCAACACCGGCTCAGTTTCCGCAAAAACGACTCTGGAAATTCTGCCAAGTGCGACATTGAATTAACCGGCAGGGTCGACGATGAAGTCATCGGGGTCGTCTACGAAATTGCTCTGGAAGATAAACAGGTGCTAGATCAGATAGAAGGTCTGGGAATCGGCTACGACGAAAAAACGGTCGAACTCAGATCGGAGTCAGGCCAGACACTGTTTGCCGTTACCTATTTCGCCATTGATATCAACGTAGGCATGATTCCTTATCACTGGTACAAGCAACACGTGTTGCGGGGTGCAATCGAGCACAAGCTACCGGCGGACTATATCAAACTCATTGAGGCGGTACCGTCGAAAGCCGATACAGACGATCAACGTAACCAACGCGAACTCGCAATCTACGAAGATTAAAAACGATTGAAAGTCGCAGCCTTACTCTGAAAACTGTGGGATAAACCTGAGAATTTGAACCTTGCCCGGAATTGTGGGATTGAACAGGTGATTATGCCAGTAAGTCGCCTGATAGGCCGATTCCTGTTCTGATAGCACAGCTACGGTGAAGTCAAATTGGTGTTCAATACTATCCTGGACGAATTTTAAACGACATTCTCCAGCGCTAATCAGTGCATCCGCCACGGACGAATCCAGCCCAAATAACGCAGTTAATTGATCTGCGAAGTTAAAATCGTCCTGATAATGGCGTTCAGCCAAAATACGCAGGCCATTTTTGACCCATTCGGCGGGATCCTGTGACTTTCTAATAATATGTCTGAGTTCCGAAGTAACAGGATCACTATCCCGTTTGACGATGAGGAAATTTACCCGCGCCTGTTCTTCACCACCCAAAACCGAATGTACCCCGGCACTCATTCCGGCTGTGGGTCGACCACCCAGTTCCCGCATACTCATTTTACGCAGGCGGCACTGCCAGGCGATGAATCGTTTGTATTGTTCAGAGGGGGGTAATTGCTGTTCCATCGATTCTTACTAATCTAAAAAGTGCAAATCTAATCCGGAAATTTCATAAATCTGCGCCAGGATCGCGCAGAATATTGATTTCACAAGGAAATATCCGAAGAAGTCTCGTATCAATGATTCCGAGCGACTGAGGAACTATTTCTTGTGGAATCAATAGGCAAGCGAGATTGTGCATGATTTATGAATTTTTCGGATTAAATAATGGTTCAGGTAATGACCTCATCAATGAAGTCATTACCCGAGACAGGCATCAGAACAGGCCTTCGACCTGACCCTGATCATTAAGCCTGATATTGTCGGCTGACGGAACACGTGGCAAGCCTGGCATGGTCATAATATCGCCACAGACTACGACTACGAATTCGGCACCAGCCGATAGACGAATCTCGCGAATCGGCACTTCGTGGCCCTTCGGGGCGCCAAGTAATGCCGGATCAGTGGAGAAGCTATACTGAGTCTTGGCCATGCAAACCGGGAAATGTCCGTAACCTTCCGCCTCAAACTTTGCAAACTGGTCACGCACTTTTTTGTCGGCGATGAGGCCTTCGGCTCCATACAGAGTACGTGCGATGTGCTTTGCCTTATCCCACAGGGGCATATTGTCATCGTATAAAGTATGGAACTGAGCTTGCCCCGAATCGGCAACTTCGGCGACATGTTTAGCCAGCTCCTGGGTTCCCTTACTACCTTCACCCCAGTGATTGCAGTCGAATACCTTGACACCAAATTCGGCACAGAAAGCTTTGATCGCGGCCAGTTCACCTTCAGTGTCGGCAGAAAAACGATTAATAGCAACGGTTACCGGTACACCGAACTGGCTAAGGTTACGAATGTGCTGACCAAGGTTTTCACAGCCTTTGGTAATAGCCGCAATATTCTCACCCGTGAGTTGATCTTTGGCAACACCACCATGCATTTTTAACGCCCTTGCGGTGGCGACGAGTACTACGGCGGCGGGGCTTAAGCCTGCTTTACGACATTTAATGTCGAAGAATTTTTCAGCACCAAGATCGGCACCAAACCCGGCTTCGGTGACAACATAATCGGCCAGTTTCAATGCGGTTTTTGTGGCAACTACAGAATTACAACCATGTGCAATATTGGCAAAAGGGCCACCATGGATAAACGCCGGATTATTTTCCAGCGTCTGCACCAGATTGGGCATGAATGCGTCTCTTAATAAAACCGTCATAGCGCCTGGGGCGTTCACGTCTCTGGCGTGTACCGGCTTTAGATCGCGTGTATAACCGATGACGATATTGCCGATACGACGACTAAGGTCATCTAGATCAGTCGCCAGGCAAAAAATCGCCATAATTTCGGAAGCTACGGTGATATCAAAACCGCTCTGCCGTGGCGTACCGTTACCCGGCCCACCGAGGCCGATAGTGATATCGCGCAAAGCGCGATCATTCATATCCATCACGCGCTTCCAGGTGACACGGCGCGGATCGAGACCCGATTTGTTTTCCCAGTGAATGTGATTGTCGATTAGAGCTGAGAGCAGATTATGCGCTGCACCTATCGCATGAAAGTCACCGGTAAAATGCAGGTTAATATCTTCCATCGGCACGACCTGGGCATATCCACCACCCGCAGCACCACCCTTCATGCCAAAACAGGGACCGAGGCTGGGTTCGCGCAAACACATGACCGCGTTTTTACCAATGCTATTGAGGCCGTCGCCAAGGCCTACGGTAGTGGTTGTTTTACCTTCACCGGCCGGCGTTGGAGAAATGGCCGTTACCAGAATTAACTTGCCATCTTTTTTGTCGGCTAAAGATTTAATGTATTCCGGA